>JBKJZM010000295.1:0-3679 GCA_046715295.1 Gemmatimonadales bacterium
TTGGTGTACTCGTCACTGGCCACCCGCTCGCTGGCGCCGGCCTTGAGCTCTCGAGCGTCCAGTCGAGATAGCCGTCCGTAGGCCGGGAACTTTCGGATGGCGAAGTACACCGACCCGTCTTCACTCCGGTATGCCACGCCCTTGGCCAGCAACACTTCCACCAGGCGGATCATCGCCGGGATGAAATCGGTGGCGCGTGGATAGACCGAGGCGTCCTTGATCCGCAGGTAGCGCCGGTCTTCATGAAAAGCGTCGATATAGGGCTGAACGTACTGGCGGAGCGGCCGTCCGGCCGCGCTGGCCCCGCTGATGGTCTTGTCGTCCACGTCGGTGAGATTCATGACGTGGAACACCTCGTAGCCGCTAGCCTCGAGCCAGCGCCGGAGCAGGTCTTCGAAGAGAAAGGTCCTGAAGTTTCCGATGTGGGCGTAGTTGTAGACGGTGGGCCCGCAGGTGTAGAGCGACACCTTCCCCGACTGGAGTGGCTCGAATGTCTCGACCTGCCTGGTCAGCGTATTATAGAGCCGAAAGGTCATGCGCCGGCCGCTCCCGTACTGGCGGCGATTCCCTCGCCTTTGGGACCTCCCCGTACCGTCACCTGCACTCGCCGCTGCTGGTAGGGTGAGTCTATGGTCTCGCGGGAGAACCGGTTCTTGAGCAGCCGGCGAAACTCCCGGGCCACGGACCACTGCGAGCCCGGCTGGGTCTTGAGTAGGGTCCGGATCACCACCGAATTGTCGGTGATGGACTCGACCCCGAGCACTTCGACCGGCCCATCCAGCTGCACTCCCCAGGCCGGGTCGCTCGAAAACCGGGCCGCCTCGTCCTTGACGATCGCGAGGGCCCGGTCCAGATCCTCGGTGTGCGGCACGCTGATATCGACGACGGCTCGAGACCACCCGCGGGTCTTGTTGCTAACCACTTTGATCTCCCCGTTCGGGATGATGTGCAGCGACCCGTCCAGGTCACGAAGGACCACCACCCGCAGGGTCATCTTCTCCACCACACCGCCTTTCCCCGTGGCCTCGATCACGTCGCCCACCGAAAATTGATTTTCCACCAGGAAGAAGAAGCCTGAAATCAGGTCTCTGACCAGGCTTTGAGCGCCGAAGGAAACCGCCAGGCCCAGGATTCCAGCCCCGGCCAGAATGGGGGCGATGTTGATGAACACATTGAAAGTCAGCAGGATCGAGAGGGTGACGATCACCACACGGCCCACGCTCCGGAGCAGCTGGGAGATGGTGCGGCCACGTTTTTCCCGGAGCGTGGTGACGGAATCGTCGCCGTCATCGACGGTCCTCTCGATCCGCTCCGACGTCAGCTTCACAACCCGAAGGGCGAACCAGGCCAGGATCCAGATGCCAAGGACCCGAAACGTTGCCCGGACTATGCCCTCGCGGTCGAGCCTCAGGATCTCGACCAGACGGTCTATGATGTCACCGAGCGAGAGCAGCAACTGCACGGTAACTCCCGGAAATAGCGTGGTTTGGCCGCAGGCATGGAGCGGTCGAAACCTAACGTAGGCTCTTCAGCGGCACGTCGTCAACCAGAAGTAACGCACCGGCTATGGGTTATTGGCTATTCGCGGAATAAACAATCCGACTCCCGCTAACCCTCAAACCCTCCTCGATGCAGAGCGCGAGCACCTCCTCGGGAGAGTCTTTCTTCACTGGAACAAGCAATCCGCTCGCGGTGGCGACTAGTCCGGGGAACAGCGCTTGCAGGCGTGCGAGGCCCGGCAGGCAGGGTGTTGCGGTAGCAACCTGAAGCGCACGCCACTGGATCACTCGCTCGGCCTGGAGCACGGCGAGCTCTTCGCCTTCCCGTAGGGCGACGTGGTTGCAGCGGGTGAGCAGAAACCCGAGGTCCGAGCTGGCGAGGATCGAGCGGCCTGGTGAGGAGAGCTGATAAACGCGGAGGGCGGAGCCACAGGGTCTCACCCAAACGCCCAGGGGCCCGGGCGGATGGGCATTGGCGAGCAGCTCGCTGAGTGGAAGATCAGGTGAGAGTGGTAGCGGCGGGCCCAGGAACATGGGCCACGATCGCGTTTGCGTCGGGCGATGGCGTCATCACCGCCGTGCAGCCCGAATGAATTTTCCGCACTCCCGTCCTCTCCGTCCCCGCCCTTCCCATCAGGCGGGGACCAGACCCCGCCGGGACGTTAGATACGCCTGCCGGCCGTTGCGCACGGCCTCGAGCAAGGGCGAGGCATCGAAACGGACCGGATCGGTGGCAGGCAGTCCCGTCTCGCGGGTCGCCGCTTCACACGCTCGCCGCGCAGCCTCTTCACTCAGGTCGTAGGTGTTCAGCGAGATTCCGATGACCCGTGTCGGGTGGACGGCGGACCCGATGATCTCATACAGCCGGATGTATTCGCTCAGCGGGGGAATCCGAAGCCAGGCCGCTTCCCGGTAGTCCCCGATGTATTCCCGGCTCGATTGATGGCACAGGATCAAGGCATCGGGACAGGAACCGTGCAGCAGGCCAAGCGTCACCGCCGAGTAGCCGGGGTGATTGATGCTTCCCTGCCCTTCCACCAGAATTACGTCGGCGTCCTCGGCGCCTTGCAGGACCAGCCACTCCGCGGCACCGGCCACGAAGTCGGAGATCACGGCATCGACCGCGATGCCCCAGCCTTCGATCATGATGCCGGTCTGCCCGGTGGGGACGAATCGGGTGCGAAGCCCGCCAGCATTGAGCTCCCGGGCAAGCTGGAGCTGTGCCGTCATCTTTCCCACGTTGCAGTCGGTTCCGACCGTGAGGACAACGTAGGGCTCGACGGCCTTGGCGGCTCCCGACGCCACCGGAAGATCGGCGGGAGGCCGCCGAAGATCGAATATCCGGCGGCCGCCGGCCTCGGCCTTGGAGGCGAGGAGCGGATCGTCGCCCAGGAACGTGTGCAGCCCGCTCCAGAGGTCGCAGCCCCCGTCCAGTGCTTCCGCCAGCCAGGTGCGCCACTCGTCGGGCAGGCGCCCACCCTGGGGGGCGATTCCAACCAGCACCGCGCTCGGTCCCAACGTCAATCCCTCGCGCATCGAGCCGACCACCGGAATTCCACCACCGAACCCGAGGACCTCGTCAGCAGTTTTTCCGGCCAGCCGGCGGTCGAGGACCCCGACGGTGCGGTCGGGCAGATATCGAATAACGGAGTTGGCGGTCTTTGACGTCATCGGGCCGAACTCGCCGTCGGCCAGGATCAGAAAGCGTGGAGCGGTCATCGAGTCCTAGGGAGTGGCGGGCTGAGCGGTTATGGTGGGCTCGGCGTCTACCGGAACGGTTCCGCTCGCCTTTACCTCACTGATGGGATCGCCGTACACCTCGCCCAGGAGTATATGGCGGATCAGTACCATCACGAAGGCCAGGATTGGAACAGCCACGATGAGGCCGGCAAGTCCGAAGAGCTTTCCTATCAGCAGAACGCCGGCAATGGTGATGACCGGCGGGAGATTGATCTGGCGTTCCATCACCACGGGCGCGACGAAGTTGGCCTCGATGAGGTGGACGCCGATGCCGAGCGCCGTCACTGCCACGGCCTTGGGAAGACCGAAGACCCCGAGTGCAAAGAGCGCGGGAACCAGGGTTGAGATAAGGGTACCGAAGAAGGGCACGATGGCCGCTACGCCGGCGAACACCCCGAACGCCAGGAAGTAGGGAATCCCCAGCAGCCACAGTCCAAGCG
>JBKJZM010000296.1:0-4587 GCA_046715295.1 Gemmatimonadales bacterium
GGCAACTTGCCCGCCAGGATCGAGATGAACACCACGTTGTCGATGCCGAGAACAATCTCGAGAACAGTCAGCGTGAGGAGGGCAATCCACGCTTCCGGGCTGGTGAGCCAATCCATGTGTCGGGAGGGGAAAGGGTAAGTGAGCTAGCCTCGAGTGCTAAGCTAGCATTATCACCCCGGAGCTCGCCAGGAAAGACTATTGGGGAGGCGGCTCGATTGTCTCGGTCAGACGGGTCAGTACCTCGGTGCGCTCCTTCTCACATACGGTCGGCGCCTGCTCTTCCATTGGCTGCGGTGCCAGCCAGCGGCTCGTGGTGGCGACTTGGGCCTTCTGACTGTTCCCCTCCACGTGGAGCGCCAGCCGAACCCGGCATGCAGCCGAGCTGCCGATCTGCGCGTTCGAACTTGCGTACCGGGTCCCGGTAATGCGGCCGCCGAGCGAGTCGGCGACATCGACGGTAAAGGCCTCTGCCTGCACTGCGCGGCGTGCACGGACGTATGCCGAGTCCCGCGATGCGGTCACGGGTGCGATCGCGGTGGCCTCCGGCCCGGCCACCAGGCCGGTGCAGGCGGAGGCGCTCGCCAGGACGGTCAACAACAGTAAGGCTGGATGGTGCATCGAAGGCTCACGGGTCGAGGTACGGTGAGGCTATCGGCGCAACGTCACGCTTGGGTCACGCTTTCGCAGCGATGCGGCATCAGCCGGTCAGGGGTTCCACCAGTACGACACCTTGACCAGGAAGATGTTGTCGGCACTGGCGCCGAGCAGCCGGTCAACCGCTCGCCCGGTACGGAAGGTTCCGATCGTCTCGGTGTCGGACCGGTTCTGCGTCCACACCAGAAAGAGCGTGGAGCCGGCGGAGTACTCCCAGCGGAGCACGGCATTCCCCCTCAGTGAGGCGAGGGAGAAGTTGGGATCGTCGATCTCCTCACCCGCGGCGGGGCCGCCGGCCCCGTCCGGGTCGACGCTGATGATATCGGGGTCGTCGGTTGGGGACGGGTCGGGATAGGCCATGAAATCGTAGCTTCGTGGCCGGGCCAGCTCCTTGAACCCGGTATACCGGCCGGAGGAGAGCAGCGGCTGAGCATAGAGCTCGAGACTCAACCTCGGCGTAAAGATCCAATTGAGCCGGACGCTGGCGGATATGGTGGTCTGATCCAGGTCGGCAAACACGTACCGGTGTCCGAACGTGGTTGTCGCCGCCGCGTCGTCAAAGGTGTCCACGTACTGTGCCGACGTACGGCTCCGCTCAACCTGCGGTTCGAGGCGGAGAGACACCCGGGCGCCAGGCTTCCACTCCAGTGCCCCCCACGCTGTCCAGCTGTCCTCCCATCCCCGCTGGTACTGATTGCCGCGGAAGCCCCCGCCGTAGACCCACCGCTTGTTGGGGTCGGAATCCAGGCTGAATTCCCACTCCACGCCTGGTTGGTTCACCATGACCGGTCCGCCGCGCGTTCGCCTGTCACTCAGGGTCTTCGGGTTATACGCCACGAACCAGCGCCCGGTCGAGAAGTTCCGCAGCTCGTAGAGGCCGGTAAGAAAGAGTCCCGTCCAGGTCACGTCTCCACCGTAGTTGTAGCTCCGGAACCCGGCCATGTTGAGGCGCCAGCTGCGGAACAGGCGGTTGGGGCGGGTCCACTTGTGCCCGAACATCACATGCGAATTGATCTGATCGCCCCGGAACTGGAAGCCGAGGTCGTTCACCTCGAAGCCCGGATCGACCACGCCGACGGCCGAGTTGAACATCCAGTTGCCCTTCTGCTTGTTGAGCGAAACCCGGCCGGCATAGCCGGAGAGCGAGGTAGTGCCCGAATCCAGGTTGAGATACCCGGCATCCGGCCGCTGGAAGTAGTGCGCCGAGCTCTCCCGCAGGCCCTGCATCCGCTCGGCATTGCCGGTCACCCGGCTGAGTCCTGTCCAGCCGCTTACCACCCACACGCCGTTCTTGTCCAGCGTGGTCCACCCGTCCACCCCGAGGCCAACCGCGCTGGAGTTCAGCTCGTCCCGCAGCCGGGCCTCGTCGAAGGACCGAGCGGTGAGCGTCCCCATGAGGCCGAGCCCGTGCCGGCCGGTGCCGATCTCCTTCTGTGCCCGGTAGACCCCGTAGTAAGTGAGCGGCTCGACCTCCTGCTGCCAGGTCTGCTGGTCCCGAGAGAACCGAGCCCGCTCCCGGCTGGTGACGGCACTGAGGGTACCGAGGCTCCAACTCCCCATTTTTCCCGATAGCTTGGCGGCGCCGAGGATGTTGCTGCCGCTGGGTACGCTGGAGTAATCGTAGTCGTCGGGGAGCTCGGCCTGGGGCGCCCGGCCGATCCGCCGGCTGTAGAGAAAGCTGGGATTCGCCCAGTTGAAGCCCCAGTTGTCGTTGGCGCCGCCGTAGCCGAAATCGAAGATGCTCGCTCCCTCCACGAAGAACGGGCGCCGCTCCTCGAAGAAGGTTTCGACATCGCTCAGGTTGACTACTGCAGGGTCGACCTCGACCTGGCCGAAATCCGGGTTCACGGTGGCATCGAGTGTGAGATTGCTGCCGATGCCGAGCTTGAGGTCCCCGCCGATGCTTGCACCGAGGTGCGACCCGTCATTGAAGGGGTCCTGGGCCTCGTGGCTTCCGTACTCGGCCCGGGTGGTGATGTAGGGCAGGACCTCAAGGCGGGCGGGCGGCGTGAATTCCTCGAGACCGACCAAGTCTACGAAGCGGGAGACGAAGCCGCTTCCGTTGCTGGGAGTGCAGACCAGGTAGGAGCGCTCGTTACGCCGCGCGATCTCCCGCTTGAAGTTGATGCCCCACCGGTGCGCCTTCTGATGCTGAAACCGAAGCTGGGAGTAAGGAATTCTGAGCTCCGTGCTCCAGCCCAGGGAATCGCGCGCCGCGGTGCCTTGCCAGACGCCGTCCCAGGTGTCGCTGTCCCAGTCGTCATTGTACAGGGTCCCGTCGTACAGGGTGCCCGCGGCGTTGATCCCGAAGAAGAAGCCGGTGCGGCGATCGTAATATGAGTCCAGGAATACGATGAAACGGTCGGCACTCACGATCCGGTCGCGGCGGGCGAGCTGGGCCATCACCGAGTCGGGGCTGCGATCGTACAGCCGGGCGCCGACATAAAGCGCGTCATCGTCGTACAGCACTCGAACCTCGGTCCGCTCGGTTGCCGCGGCGCCCTCGTCCGGTTCCCGTTGGGTAAAGTCGGAGACCGGGCTGGCGGTGGACCACCCGGCCTCGGAAAGAACCCCGTCCAGGACGAGGGCATCGCCGCCGATGCGAGAGGCGTGAACTGCGGGCGCGCTGCCGGGGTCGACTCTGAGCGAGTCCCGCTGACCACCGGGAGTCAGGCTGGCGAGTGCAAGAGAAAGTGCGATTGCGGTAATGGGGTCACCCACTCGCGGACCTCCGCCGTATCTGAAGTCGAGGTAACGTGCGCGCGGGGTGAACCTGGAGATCCACGCCCCACGCCGGGGGATCGACGTGAGGCTTAGACGGTGGGACGCTTGAAAAGGTTGCTCTTTACCTGAGGATCTCCTCGAACAGATCGAGGGCGCGGGGGTCTTCGCTCTGCCCCAGCCAGAAGAGCGCAGTCTTCCTGCACTCGGGGTCGGGGTTGGCACGGGCGATCCGGATCAGGGCAGGTACCCCCTCATCATTCGAGCGTTGGGAGAGCGCGAAGATTGCCTGCTTCCGGACCTGGCGGTCGCCTCGACGGTCGTGGGCGATCGAGTCCAGCGCCGCGCCTGCTGCATCCCCGGCCGCCTGGCTGAGCCAGAAGACCGCCTTTGTGCGGGTGTCCCGTGATACGCCGGGTGTGCGCGCGAGCTTGAGGAGCGAAGGCCAGATGGTGACGCTATCGGCCAAGACCGAGGGCATGAGCGGATCGCCCCCCACCCTGGCATCACCGGTCCGCCCCGCCAGGCCGATGAAGTAGCGGGCGGCCTCCTCTGCCCGGACCACCCCCAAGTCGGTGCTCCAGCGATCCGGAAGCCATTCCCCTCCGACGTAGGTCCGGACCGAGTAGACCCGGTGGTCCCTTACCCGTAGCGCGACCCTGACGAGGCGGCTCGCAGGCGGCGCGCCACTCATCGGTCTCCTGCCGGATGCTGATGCCGTTCCCCGACTCGGCGCACATCCCGGGACGTGCGGCGAAGCTCAGCCGCACCGTGCCTTCCTCGACCGCGCCCACCCGCTGGGCCAAGGTCTGAGCGGGGAGACAGCGGGGCAGCACCGCCATGAGCAGCAGGAGCGGAAGGCTTCGGCGCATGGGGAGCGACCTATGGCTGCTCGATAATTTCCTGAAGCACCTGCACCGCCCTGCTGTCCTGGGATTGCCCCAGCCAGAAGAGAGCCCGCTTGCGCAGCTCCGGGTTGGGATCACGCCGGGCGATTTCGATCAGCTTCTCCAGGGCCGCGGGCTCGTTTCGCTGTGAGTAGACGAAGACAAGCTGCTCCCGCATGGCCTGGTCGGCGACAGTGGCATAGAGGCCGGTGAGCTCCTCGATGGCCACGCCGCCCTGGCCGGCCCAGAACAAGGCTTGCTTCCGCATTTCGATGCCCTGCGCCGGATCCCGCGCAAGCCCGAGCAGCCATTTGCCATTCTCCGC
>JBKJZM010000297.1:0-3969 GCA_046715295.1 Gemmatimonadales bacterium
GAGTCGGCGTCGCCGTCTTCGACAAGACCGGGACGCTCACGATCGGGCGGCCCAAGGTTGCCCGGGTGCTCACGGTTGCAGAATTCACCGAGGACGAGGTGCTCCGGCTCGCCGGCAGCGTGGAGCAGGGGTCCGGCCATCTGCTCGCCCGCACCCTGGTCCAGGAGGCCGTCGAGCGCGGGCTGGCGCTCCCGCCAGGGAAGCACATCACCGAGGCGCCCGGCCAGGGGGTGAGTGGCGAGGTGGAGGGCCACTCGGTCGCGGTCGGTGGCCGGTCATTCGTGGTGAGCCGCCATCCCGACGCCGAGCCAGCGCTCCGCGGTCTGCTGGCCCAGACACGAGGCGCGGAGCTTAGAGCCTATGTGGCGGTCGATGGCCAGGGAGTCGGATTAATCGAGTACGCCGACCGGCTGCGTCCGGAGATCGCCGGCTTCATTCTGGAGCTCCGCCGGCTAGGCGTCTCGAGGATCGTCCTGCTCTCCGGCGACGATCAGGCAAACGCCACGGCGGTGGGGCGGTCGGTCGGGATTGACGAAGCGCACGGTGACCTGCTTCCCGGGGCGAAGGTCGCCTACGTGCAAAGACTGATGAAAGAAGGGCAGCACGTGCTCATGGTGGGGGACGGCACCAACGATGCGCCGGCGCTCAGTACCGCAACCGTGGGAATCGCGCTCGCCGCCGGGGGAGGCGGAATCAGCGCCGAGGCCGCGGATGCAGTGATCCTCGCCGACGACCCGACCCGGGTTGTAGAGGCCATCCGGATCAGCCGCCGTACGCTGCGACTGGCAAGGCAGAGTATCTGGGTGGGGCTGGGGCTGAGCAGTGCGGCGATGGTGGTCGCGAGCTTCGGGTACATCACACCCGTGGCCGGGGCGCTACTTCAGGAAGGGATCGATGTGGCTGTCATATTGAATGCCTTGCGAGCGGCATTTCCGCCGCGCCACACACTCTAACCGCTTAGAGATGCAGAGTGGGTGATTCCTGAAGCAGCCGCAGAGCCTCTTCGGCGATCCCTGCCTCCTCGTCCGTCCGGATGGCGTACGCACCAAGTGGCGAGCCTTCAGCGGAGATTCGCTCTTCGCCACGCGCATTGCGCCGGGGGTCGAGCCGCACGCCCGCCCATTCAAGAGACCGGCATATCCTCTCTCGTATCTCCGCGGCGTTCTCGCCTATTCCGCCGGTGAAGACCAGAGCCGGCGCCTTGCCCTCGAGCGCGGCGAGATAGGCCCCCACATACTTTACGGCACGGTAGCAGAAGATCTCTACGGCCTCCTGGGCCTCGGCGTCAGTTCGCGACAACAGCTCCCGCATGTCGGCCGTGCCGGCCAGCGCCTTCAACCCGGCCTCGTGGTGCAACAAGCGCCCGAGCCTCTCGGCGTCCCAGCCCTCGTGCAGCAGATGGAGCAAGACCCCGGGATCCAGATCCCCTGCTCTCGTCCCCATGATCAGCCCCTCGAGGGGCGAATAGCCCATCGAGATATCGACGGGCTTGCCGCCCCGGACTGCTGCAGCCGAGCACCCGCTGCCCAGATGGAGGCTGACGAGGGTCGGCTCGTGGTCGCCGCTCAGCGTAACGAGACGTTTCATCACGAATCGATGAGACCAGCCGTGAAACCCGTAGCGGTGCACACCGGGCATGGATGGCAGAGCATACCGGCGGACCCGCGCCGGGAGATCAGCGAAAAAGGCCGTATCGAACGCCGCGATGATAGGAACGCCTAGCGTCCTGGTGATTTCGAGGGCTCGCAGCGCCGGGCCGTTATGCAGGGGGGCCAGTGGTGTGAGCTCATGCAGATGGCGAAGGATTTCACTATCCACCCGCACGGCGGTGGTAAAACGATCGCCGCCGTGAACCATGCGGTGGGCGACGGCATCCGGCGGTGCAGGTAGCGCTGCCAGCACGCCGGCGATCGGAGCCTCCTCCCCGGCCTTCATGGGAACCATTGCGGCAGCCAGGAGGCTGAGATCCTGCTCCTGTGCCTCATAAAGCTTGTACTTAAGGCTGGTGCTCCCGCAGTTGATCACCAGGATCCGCATGTCCTCCTCCGCTCCGGTTGTCAGCGGCCGCGTGAACCGACCTTGTCACACTGTTCACGGTCCCTTCATCCGCTCTATGGCATCTTCGACATACACACAAACAGGAGGAAGATATGACCAATGCCACGAACCTTCAGCATGTTGTCCAGGAGGAGCTGGAGTGGGAGCCCTCGGTGGACGCGTCGCAGATCGGCGTCGCCGCCATCCAGTCTGGTGTGGTGACGCTCACCGGCACCGTGGCGACATACGCGGAGAAGGTCAGTGCCGAGCGCGCGGCAAAACGGGTGTCGGGAGTGCGTGTCGTCGCCAACGATATCGAGGTGCGGCTGATTGGCTCCATGAAGCGAACCGACACGGACATTGCGCAAGCCGTGTTGCGGGGGCTGGACTGGGATATCGCCGTCCCCGACGAGAAGATCAAGGCGCGGGTCGATGATGGCTGGGTTACCCTAGAGGGAGAAGTCGCCCTGCAGTTTCAGCGGGCCGCGGCTGAGAACGCGGTGCGCCGGTTGAGCGGCGTACGCGGGGTGACCAACGAGATCCGGCTGCAGGTCAGGCCGTCGGTGCAACCAACCGAGGTGAAGGACCGGATCGAAGCTGCCCTGCGGCGCAGCGCGGAGATCGATGCCCGGGGCATCCAGGTGGACGCGAAGGACAGCATGATCACCCTCCGCGGAAAGGTCCGCACCTGGGCCGAGCGGGACGAGGCGGAGCGGGCCGCGTGGGGGGCTCCCGGCGTGCTCGCCGTCAAGGACGAACTGACCGTCGGCATTTAACAGCACCGCGACCGAGAACTCTCGGTGCGCCGCTTGATCCCGAGCAGCATCCTCCGGTCCATGAGGGAACTGCCCGGGATCGAGCATGAGGAGGAGCCAGATGCCACGAGCAGTCGGCGCAATACAGGCTCGCACCACGGAGACGAGCCGGTCCGGACGGCAGGGCTGGCCGATCGGCGCCCCATCTGAACGGTCTTCATCGACGTAAATGGCCACCGGTACGAGCACAGCGCTGGACACAAACGCTACCATGGCCGACAGCGCCGCTAGCAGGACGAAGGCAACCATTCCCCAGGGGGCCCGTTGGCGGATGAGCGCCTCGGCGCCGTCGAACAGCGACAGCAACCACGTATGCATGGGCTGCAGGAGGATGAGCAGCAAGGCGATGGTGACGAGGAGGGCGACGGCAATGACTCGATGGTGTCTCGAGAGAACGGATGGCACTGAGCTTAGCTCATTGGATGCTTCCCTCGAGCTTCCGACATCACGTGGAACCTCCACCTGACACCATGCCACAGCGCCATCCAAGGGGCCAGGAATCGGTTGTGAAGACCTCTTCACGAAACTTCCACCTCGGCTTCACGCGCATCGTCCTAAACTCTTTCATCCAAGCCGCATAGCTCGACCAACTTCGTGGAGAGGTCCATGACATCAGATAGTCATAGTGGCGGCGCGGGCTCTCGCCCCGCCGTTCTGAGGCGGGGAGCGGCAGCCGCGATAACACTGCCGACGGCCCTCTCGGTGCTCGGGGCCTGCGGTGAGTCAAAACCTGCTGCAACGCCCGAGGCGACCAGCCCGCCGACTCCCGCGTCCCCTCGACAGAGAGCGGACGCAATGGACGCCATGCATGAGAAGGGCGTCAAGGCGTTCCCCGCCAAGACTGAGGGCAAAGGCAATCGGCTGCTGGCCCCACGATTGGAAGGAGCGGTCAAAGTCTACGATCTGACCGCCGAAGAGATCCAATGGGAGGTGGAGCCGGGCCGTAGGGTGAAGGCGTGGGCCTACAACGGCCAGGTCCCCGGCCCGCAGATCCGGGTGCGTGAAGGCGACCGGGTCCGGGTGAATCTGACGAACAAGCTCCCGGAGTCTACGGCGATTCACTTCCACGGACTCGAGCTCCCCAACGACCAGGACGGGGTTCCCTTCATCACCCAGC
>JBKJZM010000298.1:0-4803 GCA_046715295.1 Gemmatimonadales bacterium
GTACGATCTCGGTGCGGCTTATTACCGGCTCGGCTTGACGGGCCGGGCGGCCGCGGCCTGGCAGCGGGCCAGGCGGCTGGATCCGCGCGAGCCGACAATCCGGCGTGCGCTTCGGCTGACCCCGCCACCCGATGCCGCGTCGGCGCGGTGGACCTGGTCTCCTCCAGTCACGCCCGATGAACTGCTGCTGTTCGGGGTGCTGGGCTGGCTGCTGGGCTGGGCCGCTTGGGTACTGCGACCCCGGCAACGCGACCGTTGGGCAATCCTGCTGGCATTCTCGGCTGCCACCACGGCGGCCGGTTTCGGTCTGCGAACCTGGTATCGGCGGCCAATCGGCATCGTGCTCGATCAGACCACGTTGCGGCTCTCGCCTCATGGTCGTGCTCCCCCGCTGGGGCCGGTCGAGGCCGGAGGCGCCGTGCAAATTCTGAGAAACGATCGAGGATGGGTGCTGGTGCGCGTGGCCGGCTCGCGAGAGGGATGGGTTGCCTCCGACGCCATCGCTGCCATCGGCGGATAGATTTCCCCGATGTCCCGCTGTATAGCTATCCTGCCCGATGCTGTCGCCGATCAGATCGCGGCCGGTGAGGTGGTCGAGCGACCCGCGTCCGTGGTCAAGGAGCTGGTTGAGAACTCACTCGACGCCGGAGCCCGGCATGTCCGGGTGGAGCTGGAGAACGGCGGCAAGGTGTCGATCGAGGTCAGCGACGACGGCACTGGTATGGGACGGGAGGACGCCGTGCTGGCCCTCGACCGGCATGCGACCAGCAAGGTTCGCAGCGCAGCGGACCTCGTGGGCGTGGCGACGTTCGGGTTCCGGGGCGAGGCACTTCCCGCGATTGCGTCGGTATCCCGTCTCGCGCTGATCACACACGATGGAGAAGGGGAAGGGTCGGAGCTCACCGTGGTCGGCGGACGGCTGGAGCGGGTCGCCCCCGCAGCGCGGCAGCGGGGAACCAGCGTCACGATCCGGGGCCTGTTCTTCAACACGCCGGCCCGGCGCAAGTTTCTTCGCTCCGCCGCGAGCGAGACCCGTGCGGCGCACGAGGCGGTCGCCACTCTGGCGCTGGCGCATCCCGAGTCCGGCTTCGAGCTCCACGTCGACGGAACTTGCCGGCTGGCCGTTCCGTCGGGCCAGGATCCGTCCGAGCGGCTCGCGTCAGTCTGGGGACGCGACCTCGCTGGCACCCTGGTGGCGGTGGAGTATGCTGCCGGTGCGTTTCGGGTCAGCGGATACGTCCAGCGGCCGGGTGACGCGCAGCCGACCGGTCGCCGGACGCAACTCTTCGTCAACGGGCGCCCATTCAAGGACCCTTTCCTCATTCGGGCGGCGGAGGCGGGCTATCGCGCCGCGATCCATCCCGGTGACCGTCCCTCGATCTATCTTCGGATCCAGGTCGCTGTCGAAGACGTTGACGTGAACGTCCATCCGGCCAAGCTCGAGGTCCGCTTTCGTGACCGGATTGGGGTGGAGCGCGTGGTCGAAGAGGCTGTTCGCCACGCCCTGGGTGCGCTGGTGGCGGCGGCCCCAGTGGGCAACTGGCGACCGCTGCCTGTCGCCGACGGAGCCGGGCACCTGGCCGATTCTATCAGGCCGTCCTCCGACCCGGGCCAGCTCTTCGCGCCGGATGCTCCGTCGCTCCCCGGTGACGAGAACGCGGTGGCGCGGGCCGGCTTCGACGTGCCGCTGGTCCAGGTGTTCGACAGCTACATCATGTACGAGGGTCCCGACGGCGTAATCATCGTGGATCAGCATTCCGCCCACGAGCGGGTACTCTACGAGGCGGTCCTGGTTCAGCTCAGCGGTGTGGGGGCGCCGGCTCAGCGGCTCCTGCTTCCGCTCACCCTGGAATTGACCGACGAGGAGCTGGATGCCTTTGAGGCGCACGGTGAGGAGCTGCAGCGAGTGGGGTTCGAGGCCGATGCCTTCGGTGGCCGCGCGGTGGTGGTACACGCCGTCCCCACGCCGCATGCGCGCTTCGACGCCGGGGCCTGCTTCCGGGAGATGATCGCCGACCTGGCCCGGGGGCGGTTCGGTGGCTGGGCCAACCGGCTGGAGCGGTTTGCCGCTACTTACGCGTGCCGTGCGGCGGTGAAGGCCGGGCAACGGCTCGATCAGCGCGAGATGCGTGAGCTCCTGCTCCGCCTGTTCGCGACCGACCTTCCGCCGCACGATGTGCACGGCCGCGCAACGATCGTGCAGCTCCCCCGAGAGGAGTTGGAGCGCCGGTTTGGCCGGCGCTAGGGTGCCGGTGCTGGTCGGACCGACGGCGGTCGGTAAGACCGCGGTTGCGATGGCGCTGTCCGCACATTGGCCTCTGGAAATCATTTCGGCTGATTCCCGCCAGGTCTACCGCCGTCTGGACATCGGCACAGCCAAGCCCAGCCGGAAGGAGCGGGCTCGAGTACCGCACCACGGACTGGATCTCGTCGACCCCGGCGTGCGGTACAGCGCCGGACATTTCGCCCGAGACGGCGCATGCTGGCTGGGTGAGATCCGGGTCCGGGGGAACCTGCCCGTCGTCGTCGGCGGTACCGGGCTCTATGTGCGGGCCTTGGCGGAGGGGCTCTTTGCCGAGCCGTCGCTGGATGCCCCCAAGCGCCGCTCGCTTGACGCGTGGACGGCGCGGCTGGAATCGATCGAGCTGCTTCGCTGGGCGGCGCGGCTGGACCCCGGGTTCGGGGGTGGCGGAAGGCAACGCGCGGCCCGGGCCATCGAAGTCGCGCTGTTGAGTGGATATCCGCTCTCGTTCTGGCAACAGGCCGCGCGGGCCCAGGGAACACTGGACCCGTGGTACATTGTTCTCACCGTGCCCCGGCCGGTGCTGCACCAGCGGATCATCCGGCGAGCCGAGGACATGGTGCGGCGCGGGCTGATCGAGGAAGTGGCGGCAGTGCTGGCCGAGGGACATGGGGCCAAGACCCCGGGTCTCGACGGCATCGGCATTCGTGAGGCAGTCGAGTACCTCCACGGGGTGCGGTCCCGAGAGTCCGTCGCCCAGGCCATCGCGGTAGGCACCCGGCAGTACGCTAAACGACAGCAGACCTGGTTCCGTCACCAGCTTGGAGGCAACGTGGTCACGCTCGACGCCACCCGACCTCCGGAGAAGTTGGCAGCCGAGATCGCGAGCCTGTGGGAGAAGATGCAGCCCCCAGCCGATAGCCCACAGCCCCTGGCCAATAACCAATAGCCCCCATGAAAATCGGCATCACCTGTTACCCCACCTACGGCGGTTCGGGAGCCGTGGCCACCGAGCTGGGACTCGACCTCGCCCGCCGGGGCCACGAGGTCCACTTCATAACCTACGACTCCCCCTTCCGGCTCCGGGGGTACAACGAGCGGGTCTTCTTCCATCAGGTCGAGACCCGAATGGGGCGCTATCCCCTGTTCGATCATTTTCCCTACACCTTGGCCCTGGCCTCGAAGCAGCACGAGGTCGTGCTGAGTGAAGATCTCGACCTTCTGCACGTGCACTATGCGATCCCCCATGCCACGACAGCCTATCTGGCGCGCGAGATGCTGAAGGGTGAGCGGTCGCTCCGGGTGATTACCACGCTCCACGGCACTGATATAACGCTGGTCGGTCAGGAATCCAGCTTCTACGCCATCACCAAGTTTTCGATCGAGCGGTCCGACGGCGTCACAGCGGTCTCGAGCTACCTGCGGGATGAGACATACCGGGCCTTCGGCTGCGGAAGCTGCGATGTCCGGGTGGTTCCCAACTTCGTGAACCTCCAGGAGTATCGTCCCGGCGCGCCTGGATGCCGGGGTACCGTGGCCCCGGAAGGCCATAAGGTGATTACGCACGTTTCCAACTTCCGTGAGGTAAAACGGGTGAAGGATGTGGTGCGGGTGTTCGCCCGGATCCGGCGAGCCATGCCTGCTACGCTGGTGATGATCGGCGACGGCCCGGAACGAGTTGACGCGGAAAACGAGGCCCGTGATCTCGCCGTCACTGATGATGTACGCTTCCTCGGCCGGCTGGATTCCGTCGCATCGTTACTTCAGGCCAGCGATCTGTTCATCCTGCCCTCCCAGACTGAGTCGTTCGGTCTGGCCGCCCTTGAGGCGATGGCGTGCGGGTCCCCGGTGGTCGCCAGCCGTGCGGGAGGGCTTCCCGAGGTGATCGATGACGGGGTAAACGGGATCCTCGAGCCGGTTGGCTCGGTGGAAGCGATGGGCCACCGGGCTGTCGAGCTGCTGCGCGATCCCGAACGTCATGCGGCCATGCGGGCGGCGGCCATTGCCAAAGCCGAGCAGTTCTCGGCCGACAAGATCGTGCCCATGTACGAAGCGTACTATCGGGAAGTGCTCGCGTGAGGCGGCCCCGTGTCGCTTGAGCTCCTGTTGAAAGGCGCGCTGCTCGGTCTGGTCGAGGGGGCGACGGAGTTCATTCCCGTCTCCTCCACCGGCCACCTCATTGTGGTGAGCGACTGGCTGGGCCTGGTTGACGAGCGGGCCAAGACGTTCGACGTCTTCATCCAGTTGGGCGCAATCCTGGCCATCGTCTGGCTCTATCGTGCCCGGCTCTGGCGCACGGTTGCCGCCGCCCGGCACGACACACCGAGCCGCCGGCTCCTGGTCAACCTCCTCATCGCGTTTCTGCCGGCGGCGATTGTCGGATTTCTCACCCATGGCTGGATCAAGGACCGGCTCTTCAACCCCACGGTTGTGGCCGTTGCGCTGGTGGTTGGAGGGATACTCATCCTGCTCATCGAGCGTCTGGCGCCCGCGCCGAAGGTAAGCGACGTGAGTGGCGTGCCGGCCCGAACCGCGCTCGGGATCGGGCTGGCCCAGGTGCT
>JBKJZM010000299.1:0-15820 GCA_046715295.1 Gemmatimonadales bacterium
TACAACTGGTACGAGCTGGAGAAGCTGACTGTGCTGGAGCCGGCCTACATCTCCACGGTGGACAGCGGCAATCTGGCCGGCCACCTCGTGGCACTGCGGCAGGCCTGCCTGGCCCTCCTCGACGAGCCGGCGCACGACGGGCGAGTCTGGCGGGCGCTCGACACCGCGCTGGCGCTGGCGGACGAGCGGCTGGAGATCCACGCGCCGGCCCACCCCACGTCCGAGTACCTGAGGCTGGCCCGTGTCGCTCTGGTAAAATCACGTCGCGAGCCGGCATCGAGTGACGCCCTCTCCCGGGTGGCCGAGCCGCTCCGGCGGGCGTGGGCGGCGCTGGCAGGAGCCGGTCTCTCCGCTGAGGCGGCAGAACCGGCCTCGGAGTGGATCGCCTGGAGTCTCCGGGTCATCGCGAGTCATCGCGAGTGGGCCGAGCAGCCTGCCCTCAGCGCCGCGAAGGGTGGCGTTCCGGCGGCGCTGTTCGCCACCCTGCGTGATTTGGCGGCTGGCTCCACCGCGGCGGCCGAGCTCATGAAGCGGCTTCAGGCCATCGCCGACCGGGCCTACGACTACGCCATGGAGATGGATTTCCGTTTCCTGTTCGACACCGAGCGGAAGCTGTTTGCCATCGGGTTTCAGGGAAACACCCATTCGCTGGATGGGTCGTTCTACGATCTGCTCGCCTCCGAGGCGCGGCTGGCCAGCTTCATGGCGGTGGCCAAGAACGATGTGCCGGTGGACCACTGGTTCCGGCTGGGCCGCACCCTGACTTACGCGGTGGGAGAGCCGGCGCTGGTGTCCTGGAGCGGGAGCATGTTCGAGTACCTGATGCCGCTGCTGGTCATGCGCTCCTTCCCCTTCACCGTGCTGAGCCAGACCTACAAGGGCGCGCTCGCCCGGCAGATCGCCTACGGCGCCGAGCGCGACGTGCCCTGGGGCGTGAGCGAGAGCGCGTACAACGTGCGTGACCGGCACCAGACCTACCAGTACCGCCCCTTCGGCGTGCCCGACCTGGCCCTCAAGCGCGGCCTGGGACGCGAGCTGGTGGTGGCACCGTATGCCTCGCTGCTCGCCGCCATGGTGGACCCCGAGCGGTCGCTGGAGAATCTCCGGCTGCTGGAGAAGAGGGGAGCGCTGGGCCGCTACGGCTTCCGCGACGCCATCGACTATACCCGCCCCGACAAGGACAGCGACAATCACATCGTCGGCGCCTTCATGGCGCACCACCTCGGCATGGCGATGGTGGCGCTGACCAACGTGCTGACCTCCCAGGTGTGGCAGCGCCGCTTTCATACCGATCCGGTGGTGCGCTCGGCCGAGCTACTGCTGCACGAGCGGATTCCTCGCCGGCTGGTGCCGCAAAAGCCGCAGGGCACCCAGTTGGACCAACTGATGCCGGATGGGGAGACGGAGCGGCCGTCGGTGCGGCAGCTGGAGACACCCGATACTCCCGCTCCACACGTCGCGCTTCTCGGCCACCTGCCCTACACCATCATGGTGAGTCACTGCGGCGCGGGGTATAGCCGCTACGAGGGGCTGGCCGTCACGCGGTGGCACTCGGATGGCACCCGCGACGCCACCGGCCAGTTCTGCTACGTAAAGGACGTCTCCCGCGGACGGGTCTGGTCGGCGGCCCATCAGCCGGTGTGCGCCCCGCCCGACTGGTACAACGCCTTCCTTGCCACCGATCGGGTCACCTTCCACCGGGCCGACGGCGACATCGAGACCCGCACCGAGATCGCGGTGGTGCCGCAGGACTCGGCCGAGGTTCGCCGGGTTACCCTCACCAACAACTCCGACGACCCCAGGGAGATCGAGCTCACCAGCTACGGCGAGATCGTGCTGTCGCCGCCCGAGACGGACCGCGCCCATCCCGCGTTCGGCAACCTCTTCGTCGAGACCGAGTGGCACGAGTGGGCCAGCGCCATCACCGCCACCCGGCGCCCCCGCGCCGCCACCGAGAAGCCGCTCTGGGTGGTGCACGTGGTGGATGATGGCGGCGAACGGGTGGGACCGGTGACGTGCGAGACCGACCGGGCCCGCTTCCTCGGGCGCGGCCGCTCCACCCGGGACCCGAAAGCGCTGAGCGAAGACGGAGCGCTCTCCGGGACCACGGGCGCGGTGCTGGACCCGATCTTCGCGCTTCGAACTCGCGTGCTGCTGGAGCCGGGGCAGTCGGCGTCGGTGGCGTTCACCACGCTCGTCGCCACCAGCCGGGACCGCGCCTTCGAGCTGGCCGACCGCTACCGTGATCGCCACGCCGCCCAGCGGGCGCTCGATCTGGCCTGGACCTCGAGCCAGGTGGAGCTGCGCGAGTTCCACCTTACGCCGGGTGATGCCGCCGTCTATCAGGAGCTGGCCGGCTTTCTACTCTATGGTAGCCCCGCCCTCCGGGCGCCGCAGGCGGAGCTGCGCCGGAACAGGGGGTCCCAGCCGGCCCTTTGGACCAACGGCGTCTCAGGCGACTGGCCCATCCTGCTCGCCAGCATCGAGTCGCCCGAAGGGCTGCCCACACTGCGCCAGCTGCTGACAGCCCATCGCTACTGGCGCCGCCGCGGGATGATGGTGGACCTGGTGGTGCTCAACGGGCATCCGAGCACCTACTTCCAGGATCTGGCCGACCGGATCACCTCGGCGGTCTACGCCCTTGCCGACATCACCTCGATCGACAAGGCCGGCGGGGTGTTCATCCGGCGCAAGGACCAGCTGAAACCGGACGAGCTCCTCATGCTGCGCGCCACGGCCCGGGTGCACATCCCCTGCGACGGGCGAGCGCTGGGCAAGATCCTGGCGACCGCGCTGCCGGATGAGCTGCCGCGCGACGACCTCGACGACCTCCCCGTCATTACTCGCGCCCCGGCGCGAAGCGACTCACGGGTGGCGCGCGCGGTGCAACGGATCAGTGCCGGCATTCCGGCCCTGCTGGCCCCGCTCTCGACCGCCGTCTCCGCATTCCGGCCGTCGCGCCCGGTGAGCACCATCCCATCCAACGGGCTGATGCTGGATAACGGCTTCGGCGGCCTCACCGCCGATGGCGACTACGAGATCCGGGTGCACGGAGACCGGGTTCCTCCGGCGCCGTGGGCCAACGTCATCGCTAACCGCCACGGCGGCTTCGTGGTCACCGAGCGGGGCGGCGGATTCACCTGGGCCGAGAACAGCTACTTCTTCCGGCTCACCCCGTGGCACAACGATCCGGCGAGCGATCCGGTCAGCGAGGTCATCTATCTCCAGGATGGCGAGACCGGCGAGCTGTGGTGCGCCACGCCGGGGCCGGTCAGGGAGGACGCTCCCTACACCGTCCGCCACGGGGCGGGATCGTCCACCTTCACCCAGGATCACGGCGGCATCGTCACCCATCTCACCCTCGGCATGGCCGAAGACGCGCCGGTGAAGCTGTCGGTGCTCCGGGTGACTAACAGGGACAAGGCTCCCCGCCGGCTCACGGTGACGACGTATGTGGAATGGACCCTGGGCGTGCTCCGGGAGCACACCCAGCACCAGGTGCGCACCGAGTTCGATCGCGAGCAGGAGGCGATCCTGGCGCGGAATTACTTCGACCCCCGGTTCGCCGGATGGACGGCGTTCCACGCCATGACCGAGGAGGTCACTGCCTTTACCGGCAGCCGCCGCGATTTCCTGGGGCGGAACGGCACCCCGGTGGCGCCCGCGGCGCTTCGTCCCGACGGCGGGCTCAGCGGCATCACCGGCGCCAGCATCGACCCCTGCGCCGCGCTGCAGTGCGTGCTCGAGCTGGCGCCGGGCGAAACCCGGGAGATAGCGATCCTGCTCGGTGCCTCAGACAGCGAGGCCAGCGCCCGGCAGGCGGTGACCGACTATCGCGACCTCAAGAAGGCCAAGAGCGCCATCGCCCGCACGGTGGAGCGCTGGAACGAGCGGCTCTCGGTGGTCACGGTAAAGACACCGGAGCCCACCTTCGACGCGATGCTCAACCGGTGGACGCTCTACCAGGCGCTGGCCTGCCGGCTCTGGGGCCGCTCGGCGCTCTATCAGAGCAGCGGCGCCTACGGCTTCCGCGATCAGCTGCAGGATGTGATGGCCCTGGTCTACGCCGAGCCGGCGATCGCGCGAGCGCAGATTCTCCGCTCGGCGGCGCGCCAGTTCCTCGAGGGCGACGTGCAGCACTGGTGGCATCCCCAGAGTGGGCGCGGGGTGCGCACCCGGTTCTCGGATGACCTGGCCTGGCTGCCGTACGTGGTGGACCACTACGTCATCACCACCGGCGACGCTTCGGTGCTCGACGAGTACGTGCCCTTTCTCACCATGCGCCCGCTCGGACCCGACGAGCACGAGCTGTATGACCTGCCGGAGGTGACCGACGAGCACGGCAGCGTGTACGAGCACTGCCTTCGCGCGCTCCGACGGGCATGCACCACCGGCGCGCACGGCCTGCCCCTGATCGGCATCGGCGACTGGAACGATGGGATGAACCGGGTGGGCGTGGAGGGACGGGGCGAGAGCGTGTGGCTGGCGTGGTTCCTCATCACCACGCTGCGGTCGTTCGCCCATCATATGGAGGCGCGGGGCGACACGGCCGTTGCGTCCGAGTTCCGGCAGAAGGCCGACGCCTACGCCGCCGCGGTCGAGACGCAGGGCTGGGACGGCGAGTGGTACCGCCGGGCCTACTTCGACGACGGTAGCCCGCTGGGATCGCGGGAGAGCGACGAGTGCCGCATCGACTCCATCGCCCAGAGCTGGAGCGTCATTTCGGGGGCGGGACGGGCGGAACGGCAGACGCACGCCATGCGATCGCTGGAAGAGCATCTGGTGAACAATGACGCGCGCTTGCTGATGCTGCTGACTCCGCCGTTCGACAAGACCGTGAAGGACCCCGGCTACATCAAGGGATACCTGCCGGGCGTGCGGGAGAACGGGGCGCAGTACACCCACGCCGCGCTGTGGGCGGTGCTGGCCACGGCACTCCAGGGCAACCACGACCGCGCCTTCGAGCTCTACCAGATGATCAACCCGCTCACCCACGCGCGCACGCCGGAAGAAGTGGCGATCTACAAGGTCGAACCCTATGTCGTGGCCGCCGACGTGTACACCGCCAAGGGCCAGATGGGCCGCGGCGGCTGGACCTGGTACACCGGCTCGGCCAGCTGGATGTATCGCGTCGGGCTGGAAGGGATCCTGGGTCTCAAGAAGCGGGGCGATATGCTCTTCATCGAGCCGAGGGCGCCTGCCGCATGGAAGGAATACAGCATCGAGTACCGGCACGGGGGCAGCCTCTACGTCATCGTGGTGCAGAACGAGGACGGCGCCTCAAATGGAGCGGTGGAGGTGACGGTGGACGGGCGCGGGTTACCGGATGGGGGTATCCAGCTGGTGGACGACGGCAAGCGGCATGAGGTGACGGTGCTGCGGGGTAGCGGCGTTCTCAGGTGATTCCGGACTCGGGGAATGCCTGATTCACCCCTGAATGGGCTCAAATCCGGTGACGCCCGGCACCACGCCTCGCCCTGGCTGGGGCCATGTTGTGGCAGCCAGGAGGCTTATGATGGGCAAGCCAGCCGCAGTTCGCCAAGCGAAGCTCAGGACCGATTGTGCCCGGCGGTATCCGACACTTCCGGTTCATATGTGGACCTCAGCCGCCTCTCTCGCCAACCTCGTCGCCTCTTTCGAGTTTTCTGACGCGGAGGAGATAGCGGGAAAACGTGCCCTTCTCGATCGTGACTTCGAGTTCCGCGGTGGGCGGCGGCGGTGGCTCCCCGGATGGGTGCACTCGCGTGCGGGTGAGATGATATAAGAGGCTATGGGCTATGGGCTATGGGCTTCAGACGGGACCTCTTCAGAGTCCTATTCAAACCAGCAAGCATGCCTTGGACACGGAGGACCTGAGCTGAACTCCGCATCACCTCGGCGGCCGCACCCCTCTGCAATGTTTGCGGGAATGGAAGCGGCAGAGCGACGTACCTGGGATGTCAGCCCGTAGGCTTCGGTCTTAGGGAAGGTCGCTGTTTCGCGGTACACCTCGCAGGCCACTTTATGGGCAACCTGCCAAACCTCCAGCTTCCTAAAGTCACCCACAGGTAATTCTCCTGATGCCTGGGTCAGGAGAAAGGAACGTTTGTCCCCATGGACTCCATCATTCTTTCCACGAGCTCTGTGGCTATTTGACGCCCATAGCCCATAGCGCCTAGCCCTTAGAAAACGAACGACCCGCACTCCCCGTGAAGGGAATGCGGGCCGTCCTCGTTCCGGCTAGACGGAGGCGGAGAATTTACTTCTCCGTTCTTCTTCCCTTGGCCGTCGCTAACTGAAGCGTTTGCGATGGGCCTCGGGAGCTCCGGCTTCCATTCCCAGATGGCTTGCGACCATCCGGTTCGCCAGTACGAGCGCTACAAGTCGGTTGAATCGCGGATCAACCTCTTGCCCGGCACGCCGCGGCGCAAATGCGGCGTGGACGAAACACGCGATTGGTCTCGTCTATCCAAGCGGAAAACGATCAATTTTCAACCTGGCGACGACAGTATAGGAAGAGATTTTCGTGCGCGCAAGAGGGAAGTTTTTTATCCCCAGCCGTGCACATTTCTCACATTTCCACACTGGCGTTTCTCGATGCTTGGCGGCACATTCGAGCGACTCAACCAGCGAAACAAATTGACGCGAGCGATACTCTGCGGCGCATTCGTGGCCCTCCTCACCGGAGGAGTGCCGGGGAACCACGCTCGATCGAGCGCGCCTGCCACCGATCTGCCTCTCGTCATCCCCAATGACAACCGTTCCCCCGCCGGCCGCCTCTCTCACGATACGCTCGAGCTTCACCTCGTCGTCGGCATGGCCGTCTGGCGCCCTGAGGCGGACAGCGGTCCCGCGATCGAGGTCGCGGCCTTCGGCGAAGATGGAAAAGCGCCCCAGGTGCCGGGCCCGCTGATCCGGGTGCCTGCGGGCACCGTGATCTCGGCCACAATTCGCAACCGGCTCGCCGACTCGACCCTCCGTATCTACGGGCTCGTCACCCGCCCGGCCGCGGTGCATGATAGCCTGGTGATCCAGCCCGGCGAGTCGGCGTCGGTGACCTTCCTTGCCGGCGCTCCCGGGAGCTACCTCTACTGGGCATCACTCGGCGCCACCAAGCACGAGCGGCAGGCGGAGCGGGAACAGCTCGCCGGCGCCTTCGTGGTGGATCCTCCCGGCGGGTCGCCGGCCGACCGGGTCCTGGTGATCAACATCTGGGGAAACCGGCTGGACTCCGCCACCTACCGCAGCGCCCTCACCATCAACGGCCGCTCCTGGCCCCACACCGAGCGCATTCAGGCCACCGTCGGGGACACCCTCCGGTGGCGGGTGCTCAACGCCAACTGGCGCAACCACCCGATGCACCTGCACGGCTTTTACTACCGGGTGGACGCACGGGGAGACGGCTTCGCCGACACGCTCTACGCCACAGATGCCCGGAGAATGGTCGTCACGGAAGGTCTGCGGCCGTTCAACACCATGGCGATGACCTGGGTACCCGAGCGCGCGGGCAACTGGCTCTTCCATTGTCACCTGAGCTTCCATGTGGTGCCGAGCGCGCGGCTCTCTCCCCCGGCGCGAGATAGCCACGACAGAAAATCCCACGACCCCGGGGCCCACATGGCGGGACTGGTGCTGGGCATCGCGGTTCGTCCCCGGGCGGACGCCCGGGAGCCGGTCCGGGGAAAGGCGCGGCGGCTTCACTTGTTCGTTCAGGAAGGCACGAAGCGCGGGCGAGCCCCGCGCGCGATGGGATTCGTGTTGCAGCGAGGTGGCCAGCCGCCGGCGGCCGACTCGGTCGAGATTCCGGGCTCCCCCGTGGTGCTCACCCGCGGGCAGCCGACCGACATCGTGATCGTAAACCGGCTCAGCGAGCCGACCTCGATCCACTGGCACGGCATCGAGCTGGAGAGTTACTCCGATGGTGTCGCCGGCTGGAGCGGCTCCGGCGACCGGCTGGCGCCCTCAGTGATGCCGGGCGACTCGTTCACCGCCCGGCTCACCCTGCCCCGGGCGGGCACCTTTATGTATCACACCCACATGAACGACATCGAGCAGCTCACCTCGGGACTCTACGGCGGCATCGTGGTGTTGGAGCCCGGCAAGCGCTTCGATAGCAACCGGGATCATCTCTTCGTAGCCGGCTGGGACGGGGAGACGCGTGCCCCAGCGCTGCCGCACCTCGTCATCAACGGCGACTCGCTGCCCCGCCCGCTCGTGCTTACCCCCGGGGTTCCCCATCGCCTGCGCTTCGTCAACATCGGGCCTGCCGGGCTGCTCCGCTTCGCCATCTACCGGGACACGTCCCTGGTGACGTGGCGGAGGCTGGCGAAGGACGGCGCCGACCTTCCACCGGCCCTGGCCACTTCGGTACGCTCGGCGCAGCTGCTTGCGGTGGGCGAGACCTACGACTTCGAGCTCACGCCGGCTGCCGGCAGGTACCGGCTGGTCGCCGAAATCCGGGAGCAGCCGCTTTGGACCCGTGAGCTGGTAGCCCGCTAACCTGGAAAAGCCACGGCCGACTCATCCGAAGACAAGTCGGCCGTTTCAATGTCTCGTGAGGGTGGTGCGAACGAGTAGTGGCCCCTGCGCCCTCTAGCGCCGCCGGCGGACAAAGAATCCGCCGCCACCGAGTAGCAGCACCACAACGAGGATGATGAGCAGAGTGGTCGAGTCCATTCTTCTCTCCTCAAGTCTAAGAGTTGGCTGGATTGATCCAATGTCCAGACATGTAGCAGCCGCACCCGCGAGCACCCATAGTATCGCCTGATGCACCCGAGAGCTAGTAGCTCGGTAACAGCTGTCCGTTACCTCAGGCAGCGCCGATCTGCCGCAGTATCGTTCCCATGTCGAAATAGTGCCGCTGCATCTTTGCCTTGTCGCCGGCAACCTCGACGGTCATGCAGGCCCGCACGTCGATGCGGTTGCCGGTGGCCGGAATCGGGCCGTCAGGTGTCTGAAGCGGCCCTTTATGCGTGCCCTGCCAGGTCTGCTCGAGCACCACGACGTTGCCGCAGACGAGCTCGCGCTGGAACGTGGCCTTCGCGTCGGGGAACGCCGTAGCCCAGCCTTGCCACAGCGGGATCACCTGGTCGGGTCCCTGCACCTTGCGGCCGGTGGAGACTTCATCGTAGACGAAGTCGGGGCTGATGCTGGCTCTCACTGCATCCCAATTCTTCTCGTTGAAGGCCAGGATGGGGGCCTTGGCGGCGTTGACGAGCTGTTGCGGTGACAACATGGTCGATTGCGTTGGCATGATAGTCCTCCGATCACTCAGGTTCTTCGTGGCGTCGGGAGAGGCGTCGCGGTGAGGCTACCATAGGGCGGGGTACCAGACTCGTCAAGCAGCGTGCTTGAGCGAGCTCAGCGGTCGATGAACGACATCATCCGCTCGTTGTAGCGCGGCCCGGCGATCACTTCCGGCGGCAGCGCCGAGTCGAGCCGGGCGAACTCCGCAGCGCTCAGCGACACGCTAGCTGCTGCGACGTTCTCTTCCAGGAATCGGCGCCGTTTCGTGCCCGGTATCGGAACGATGTCGCTCCCTCGGTGCAGCAGCCACGCCAGGGCCACCTGTCCCGCCGTCGCCCCCTTCTGTTCCGCCAGCTCGCGCACCACCGATGCCGCCCGCATGTTGGCGTCGAAGTTCTGGCCCTGGAACCTGGGATCGCCGCGCCGGTAGTCGCCCTCGGGGTAGTCCTCGGCCCGCCTCGCGGTTCCCGTCAGGAACCCTCGCCCCAGCGGACTGAACGGCACCAGCCCGATGCCCAGCTCGCGCAGCACCGGGATGATGGCGTTATCCAGGTTGCGCTCCCAGAGGGAGTATTCGCTCTGGAGCGCCGAGATCGGGTGCACCGCGTGCGCGCGCCGGATGGTGTCCTCCCCCGCCTCGGACAGGCCGAGGAAGCGGACCTTGCCGTCGTGCACCAGACCTGACATCGCCCCGACGACATCCTCGATCGGCACCGCCGGGTCCACCCGGTGCTGGTAGAGCAGATCGATGTGATCGGTGCGAAGCCGGCGGAGGGATGCCTCCGTTACCTCCCTGATGTGCTCGGGCCGGCTATCGACTCCTACCACCTGGGAGCCCTCGAACCGAAAGCCGAACTTGGTTGCGATGATGACCCGATCGCGCCGTCCCTTGAACGCGCGTCCCAGCAGCTCTTCGTTGGTGAAGGGGCCGTACGCCTCAGCGGTATCGAAGAAGGTGACGCCCAGTTCGATGGCGCGGTCCAGCGTGGCGAGCGACTCCTGATCGTCGAGCTCGCCGTAGGACTGGCTCATCCCCATGCACCCGAGGCCCAGTGCCGATACCTCGAGGCCTTGACTACCCAGTCTGCGGTTTCCGATCACCAGCCTCATCTCCTCGGGGCGAGCGCGGGTTCGAAGAACACCTCGTCCACGTAGCAATAGCTCCAATCCTCGCCCGGCTCGAAGCTCCGGATGATCGGATGCCTGGACCCGTGAAAGTGCTTGGTGGCGTGCTTGCCCGGCGACTGGTCGCAGCAGCCGACGTACCCGCATTCCTGGCACAGCCGGAGGTGCACCCAGCGCATACCGGTCTTGAGACACTCCTCGCATCCGTTCGGCGTCCGGGGGGCGACGCCTCGCACTTCTCCCAGGTGCGTGCATTGCTGTGACATGGCTATGGGCTATGGGCTACGGGCCGTTACCTCTCACTTCTCACTTCATACTGGTCGGGCGATATGGGCGTGCACGAAGCTGACCGCCATAGCGCCCTCACCCACGGCCGAGGACACCCGCTTGGCCGAGCCGCTCCGTACGTCGCCCGCGGCAAAGACCCCAGGCAGGCTGGTCTCGAGCAGAAAGGGGGCCCGCCCAGCGCCGCGCCAGCGGTCGGTGTGCGATACCTCGGGCGGAAGGGAGCCTCCGGTCAAGACGAACCCGTTCTTGTCCAGATCGACGCAGCCATCCAGCCAGGGGGAAGGCAACATCGTGATCGTTGGCCATGGGTGCTCCCTAGGGTTTAACCTGTATCCTTCAATCTAGCCCGGAGATCAAGGAGTTCATTGCATGAGCGTGCTGACCCCGGAGGCGGTCGCCCGCCTGTTACCCGACGAGCCCCGATGGGTCGAGGTTCGGGGCATGCTGCTATGCGGAATGGGACGGCCGGTGGGCGCGGTGGCCACCTCGCCGGTGGCGTTCGTCGCCCTGCACGCCGACCAGGATCAGGCCGTGATCGTCGGGCGCCCGGAGCGCCAGCTCATCCTGCAGGCCGCCGCTGTGGTGCAGGAGCTGCTAGCGGTGCCGGAGAATGCAGACTGGACGACAGCGGCGTTACCCGGCTGGCAGCAGGAAGTCGCGGCGATCTACACCGCCCCGACGCTCGACCGGATCCGGGCGGTGCCGCCCGGCATTGTTCGTGAGCTGACGATAGCGGACCTGACCGGCATCCCCTCCCAGCACGCGGGGCTGCGCGACGAGCTGCTGATCGAGGCGCGGGCGGGCACACCGGTCTTTGCCGCCTTCGCCGGGCAGGAGCCCGCCGCGTTCTGTTATGCCGGCTCAGTGACCGAACGATGGTGGGACATTTCGATCGACACCCTGGAGCCGTTCCGGCGCCAGGGATACGCGGCTCAGTGCGTGGCGCACGTGGTCCAGGTCATGACCGAGCAGGGCCGGATGCCGGTGTGGGGAGCCCTGGAGTCGAACACCGCGTCGGCCCGGCTGGCCACCAAGCTGGGGTTCAACCCGGTGGACACCATAATCGTCTTCTCGCCCGCCGAGGACAGCTGGGATGCGGCGTGATCCCGCGGATTCAGGTGGGCGCTCAGCCGGGCAGCATTTCCCACGCGTCCCGCAGAAGCTTCCGCATGTCTCCAACGGTCAGCTTCTCGAGCGCTTGGTCGAATCCACACCAGATTCGCTTGCGGCCTGCTTCCGGGGGACCGACCACCAGTATCAGTTCAGCGAGGAAGTAGTCGATCCGGCACGAGAGCCCAAGGAATCGGCGCTTGATCACCCCGGCTCGACCGATCGAGGTGCCGAGCACGCCGCCCTCCTCCAGCGCCTCGCGCAGTGCGCCATCCTGGGCTGTTTCCCCCTTCTCCACATGGCCTTTGGGAAAAATCCACTGGCCAGGATTTCGCCTCGAAGTCACCAGCAAGACTCGGGGTTCAGGTGCATCGCGCCGCACCACGATGGCCCCGCTTTGCTGAACCACTTAGGCCCGGGCCTCCCGCTGGAGGAGTGCGCGCTTGCGTTCCACCCCCCAGCGGTAGCCCGACAGTCCGCCGTCGTTGCGAACGACACGATGGCAGGGGATCGCCACCGCCAGCGGGTTGGCCGCGCAGGCCTGCGCCACGGCCCTGACCGCCTTCGGCGATCCGATGCGGCCGGCGATCTGGGTATAACTCGCCGTCGACCCGGCCGGGATCTCCTGCAACGCCTGCCAGACCCGCCGCTGGAACGCCGTGCCCCGGACATCGAGGGGCAGATCCAGGCCCAGCCCGGGAGACTCCACGAAGCCCACGACCTGCGCCACCAGTTGCTCGAACTCCGTATCCTGGCCAATCAGCGTCGCCCGAGGGAACCGGTCCTGCAGGTTGCGCGCGAGGGCGTCGGGATCGTCACCCAGGAGAATGGCGCAGACCCCGAGCTCGCTTCGGGCCACGAGGATGGAGCCGAGGGAGCACTCGCCGACGGCAAAGTGGATGTCCGCATCGGCGCCCCCCGCGCGATAGATCGTCGGTGTCATCCCGAGCACCTGCTGCGATTCGCCATAGAACCGGCCGTTGGAGTTGTAGCCCGACTGGTAGATTGCCTCTGTTACGCTCCCAGCCCGACCCAGCTCCTTCCGTACCCGATCCCCACGGTGCGCAGCGGCATATTCTCGGGGCGTGAGGCCGGTGATTCCCTTGAACACGCGATGCAGGTGGAACCCGCTCACGCCGGCATGAGCCGCCAGGGCCTCGAGGGTGGGCGCGCTCTCCGAGGCCTCGATGAGCCGGCAGGCCTCGGTGACCATGGCCGCGTGCTGCTCGGTCAGTGAAGCCTGATCCGGCTTGCAGCGCTTGCAGGGACGAAAGCCGGCGCGCTCGGCGTCTTCCTGACTGCGATGAAACCGGACGTTCTCCGGCCGGGCGTGCCGGGCGCCGCAGGAGGGCCGGCAATAGACGCCCGTGGTCTTGACCGAGTAGAAGAACGTCCCGTCCGCCTCGGTGGACCGGGCGATGACGGAGCCCCAGCGGGGATCACCCTCCGTCTGGGCCGCGAGCTCTATGTTCTTGGCCGACAACCTCATATGCTTTCCTTTCCGGGCGTGCTCTTCACCATGTTCCTCGACGAAGGTAAGTCTATCGCCGGGCGCCGGTCTTCGCACTCCGAATCTTGCTTTCAAACTCGTCCGTACTGGATGGAGCGCTCCGGAGCCATCGCGAGACGCTCAGCGCCCCGAATCCCAAACCCGAGGTACTCGTGCTCCCCACCCGGCTCTCGTCCGTCATGCTCGCCGCAGTCCTCGGCTGGGGCGCGCTGCCATCGCCCACCCACGCCCAGGTCTCCCGGAACGACTACGCCGCCCGCCGGGCCGCGCTTCTGGCCCGCATCGACTCCGGCGTGGTGGTGGCATTCGGCGGTGTCGAGCCGGTGAGCCACTGGCCCACCTTCTACCAGCTGCCCGCCTTCCACTACCTGACCGGCTTTGGCGAGACCGACGCCGCCCTCATCCTGGTGAAACGGGACGGCGCCGTTACGAGTAAGATGTTCGTCCCCACCCGGAGCGCAGTGCAGGAGCGCTGGATCGGAGCGCGGACGCGGGTGGCCGACCTGCTGGCAAAAACCGGCATCGCGGGTGAAGACATCGCCGGGCTATCTGGGGCGGTCGATTCGCTGGCGGACAGCGGTCTCCCCTTCTACGTCATCCCCGACATTCAGGCCAGCGATTACGGTACCGCCGATTCGCTGACCCGGGGTAGCCGTTTCCTGTCGCAGATTCGGCTCTCACATCCCTGGCTGGCGATGCGCTCATTGGACACCGCGGTCAGCCGGCTGCGGGCAAAGAAGAGTGCCGCCGAGATATCGCTGCTCAGGAAGGCGGCCCAGATCAGCGTGCGAGGCCACCTGGAGGCGATGAAGGCCACCGCCCCCGGCTGCGGCGAGAACGAGATCCAGGCGCTGCTCGAAGGCACCTTCCGGAGACTGGGCGGTGACCGGCCGGGCTATGGCAGCATCGTCGGATCCGGGGCCAACGCCACCATCCTGCATTATATGGAAGACAACCGGGTGATGCGCGAGGGCGAGCTGCTGCTGATCGACGCAGCCGGCGCGTTCGACCACTATTCGGCCGACGTGACCCGCACCCTGCCGGTGAGCGGGCGGTTCACTCCGGCACAGCGCGACATCTATCAGATTGTGCTGGACGCGCAGGCAGCCTTCGTCCGGCAGATTAAACCGGGCTCCAGCCTGATGGTCTCGAACGACTCCGGGAAGGCGGTGGTGACCAAGGGCCTCCTTCGCCTGGGGCTGATCGAATCGGCCGGAGCGACCTTCGACCCGCCCCCGGGCATGCCCTGTCCGCCCTCCGGCTGCAGCCAGAACTCACTGTATGCGCTGCACGGCTACGGGGGCCACGGCATCGGCCTCGAGGTACACGACCCCGCTCAGTACTATCAGGCGGCGCATCGATTCGAGCCGGGTGACGTCTTCACCGTCGAGCCGGGGCTCTACTTCAGCCCCGACCTGCTGGCCAGTCTGCCCGACACACCCCGGAATCGGACGATGCTGGCGAAGATTCGTCCCGCCTTCGATAAGTACAAGGGCATAGGCGTGCGGATCGAAGACGACTACGCGCTCACCGACTCAGGGCTGGAGTGGCTATCCACCGGCGTGCCCCGGGAGATCGGCGAGGTCGAGGCGCTGATGCGGCAACGGGTGCCTGATCTTCCCGGGGGCGGGGGCTGTGAGCGGCTCCGCACTTGAGGAGCTGGATTGCTTCGGGCGCCATGCGCCCTCGCAATGACTCGCGGTTGACCGGGGCTATGTTGGGTTGGTGACTTGGACCGGGTGCTCCAGAGCCGGCGGCTCGTCGAGCTGGGAGCCGGCTCGCACGCTGCGCAGCAGAATCACCACCCCGATGGCCGTAACCAGTGACACAGCCGCGCTGATGGCGGCGGTCAGCTCGAACGCGCGGGTGAACGCCGCGCGGGCGGTGCCGAGCAGTTCGGCACTCAGTTGGCCGGGCAGTTGGCCGGCCGGACCCGCCGTGCGATCGGCGGCACCACCATGGAGCCCACGATAAAGGCGGTCATCGAGGGCAGCGTCGCCAACCCCGCCCGCAGCGGCGACAGCCCGAGTACCAGCTGTAGATACTGGGCGATGAAGATGTAGATCCCGAACGCCACCAGGGTGCCGAGCGTGTACGCGGCCAGCGACGCGCTGAAGGCTGGGACCCCGACGAGCCTGAGGTCCATCAGCGGGTGAGCGAGCGTTGCCGGTGCACGAAGAGAACGCCGATGGCCACGCCGGCGACGATAGACAGGGCCGGCAGCCAGCCCAGCCCGTCCTCGGGGAGCTTCTTGAGACCGTAGATCACGAGGAGCACGGCAGCCAGCGACTGAGCCGCGCTGAGCAGGTCCAGCCTTCCCGCTTCAGGATCGCGGAACTCCGGCAGCAGCACCGGGCCCACCACCAGCAGCAACGCCATTACCGGAACTCCCAGCAGGAACACCGAGCCCCACCAGAAGTACTCCAGCAGGACCCCGCCCAGCAGCGGCCCGATCGCGGCGCCGACCGAGTAGCTGGTAGCCCAAACCCCGATCGCGAAGGTGCGCTGGCCCGGGTCGAGGAACATGTTCCGGATCAGGGAGAGGGTGGACGGCGCCAGGGT
>JBKJZM010000300.1:0-10336 GCA_046715295.1 Gemmatimonadales bacterium
CGTAGTCGCTGGTGCTCTTCTCGATGGCGCCGCGGATTTCGGCGATCCGGCCCTTGATGTCGTCCGGCTTGCCCCGGCCATCCACGATCGTGGTGTTGTCCTTGTCGACCACGACCCGCTTGGCGCGGCCGAGATCACTCAGAGTGGCGTTCTCCAGCTTGAACCCGAGTTCTTCCGAAATCACCTGCCCACCAGCCAGGACGGCGATGTCGCGGAGCATCTCCTTGCGGCGGTCACCGAAGCCGGGCGCTTTCACGGCGCAGACCTTCAAGGTGCCGCGGAGCTTGTTCACCACCAGGGTCGCCAGCGCCTCGCCCTCGACATCCTCGGCGATGATCAGCAATGGCTTCCCGCTCTGAGCCGTCTTCTCGAGCAGCGGCAGAAGCTCCTTCATCGCCGAGATCTTCTTGTCGTGGATCAGGATGTAGGGGTCGTCGAGCACCGCTTCCATCTTCTCCGGATCGGTGACGAAGTACGGTGACAAGTAGCCACGGTCGAACTGCATGCCTTCCACGGTCTCCAGCGTCGTCTCCAGGCCCTTGGCCTCCTCGACGGTGATGACGCCGTCCTTGCCGACCTTTTCCATGGCCTCTGCGATCAGGTTCCCGATCTCCTTGTCGTTGTTCGCGGAGATGGTTCCGACCTGGGCAATCTCTTTCTTGCCGGCGCTGGGAACGGAAATGGATCTAAGCTGCTCGACCACCGCCTCGACGGCGCGATCGATGCCACGCTTCAGTTCCATAGGGTTGGCGCCCGCCGTCACGTTCTTCAGGCCTTCACGAAAGATGGCCTGGGCCAGAATTGTCGCGGTGGTGGTGCCGTCGCCAGCCAGATCGGATGTCTTGGTGGCAACCTCTTTCACCATCTGGGCGCCCATATTCTCGATCGGATCGCTCAGCTCGATCTCTTTCGCCACGGTGACGCCGTCCTTGGTCACGGTCGGCGACCCGAATTTCTTGTCGATGACGACGTTTCTGCCCTTGGGGCCGAGGGTGACCTTCACCGCTTCGGCAAGCTGATCCACGCCCCGCTTGAGCTTGGATCGCGCGTCGGTGTTGAAGAGAAGCTCTTTAGCTGCCATGTCTGGATCTCCTGATGGATTACGGGCTGAGCCGGCTGTGCCGTGCCCACACCCAGGTTCGGTTTAGCTGATCTTCGCCAGAACGTCCGAGGCCTTGATGATGATGACCTCGTCTCCGCCGAGCTGAAACGGGGTGCCGCTGTACTTACCGTAGATCACGTTGTCGCCGACCTTGAGGTCCATCGGGACTCGCGCACCTTTCTCGACCCGCCCCGGACCCACCGCGATCACCTCGCCCTGGGTCGGCTTTTCCTTGGCCGTATCGGGGATGTACAGGCCCCCCCGCATCGTTTCCGCCTCGTCCGAGGGCATGATCACCACCCGGTCCTCGAGCGGCTGAAGCTTCAGGCTGGGTTTAGCCTTAATAGCAGTTGCCATCTGTGCGACCTCCACCACGTGAATTGGTTGGGAAATTCTAAACTATTGCGTTTCAATGGGTTGGCACTCCGGGTACGAGAGTGCTAAGACTGGCAAGATAAGGCCTGCGCCCCTCAAGTCAACCCGTCTGAGGGCGGCGCAAATGGGAGTGCCCAATGTCTGTGTCATGGTGGCAGAAGTGTCGCTGGGGAGAGCGGCTCCGCGGCAGACCAGCGCCGCGGGATATGTCGAAGGGGCGCACCTCGGGCGCACTACAAGTCGATGCGCAACTCCAGTCCTATGTACTGGCTGTCCTCCCGAAAGAATTGCCGCTGGGTTGAAAGACCGTCGTGAGCAATGAGGGCCAGCCCAAGCCGCCGCGCTCCTTGACCGGCGAACGTTACCCCCAGCTTGGCCGAGGTACTGAGCCGCCAGTGCGTAGCGGAAGTCGCTTCGCCGTAGAGCCCGACCACTGGCTCCACCGTGCGGGCTCGGTGGCGATCGCCGCGAAAATCGACCCCGAGGGCGGCAGCGGGCCTTGGCAGGCCCAGCCCATCGTCGATGACGTAGCTCGCCCCCCCGGTGACACGCCAGTCTCCGGCACCATAGGACGCCCATCCGGCAACGACCTCGCGGCTCCAGTCGAGCCGCCCAACTCCGAAATGATTGGCGTACTCATCGCCCAGGTGACTGCTCTCATGGTAGAGCTGGAGAGTCAGGGACCAGGGTCCGAGGAGCGCTGTCGTATTGAGTCCGGCCACCCAATCGAGGCTGATGAGGGCGCTCTTGGAGTCGTCCAGGCTGAATCGGCCATATGCCTGCGAGCCCAGCCCGAGCACGATGGACCGGGGCCCCCGCTTGAGCGCCACCAGGGGGAAGTTTTCTCCCAGGATGACTTCACCCTCCCGCTCGGCACCGAAGCGGCTCTCGCCCCGCCGGGTGGAAAGGACCCGCGCCGCCAGGCCGTACGCTCGGGGTGACGCTTCTGGCAGCTCGAAGCTCTTCACCGCTGGAAAAAGGCGTTCCTGCGCCCCAGCGCGAGACGAGCACAGCAGCACGGTCACGCCGAGCCCTAGCAGGGCTCGGATGCTTGACATTGGGTTTCCGTGTCGGGATTATGAGCGGGCCATGGCCACGCGTTCGGTCGAGCGCGCGACAAAATTGCCGGTCCGTTTCCGGTAGCGCAATGGCTGCTGAATCACCCCATCCGGAGTGCTGCATGATGTTGTGGAGTTTTATCCTGGGTACGGTGCTGGCCGGCGGTCTCGATGGAACCCCGCCCGCGCCGAAGGTGCGGGTAACGGTCGACTCATCCCGCCACGAGCTTACGGTCACCAGCGGCCCCTTCGACCTGCCAAACATGCCGCCGATGGAAGATCATGCCATGATGGACCTCGGCATGTCCCACGACACCCGGCTCCAGCGCTTCGAGTGGCCAGTGAACGGCTGGTTTCGAGGGTTCCGGGTGGAGCTTGTCGACGGGCGAGGCAACGCAGTTCCTCCCCATGTCATGCACCATATGGTCATGGTGAATTTCAGCCGCCGCCAGTTGCTCTACTCGGCCGCGGAACGCCTGATGGGCACCGGCACGGAAACCGGAGAAGTGAGCGTGCCGAAGACCATCGGCGTGCCCATGACACCGGGTATGAGCTTGGGCATGTTCGTCGCTTGGCACAACGATACCGGCAAGGACCTCGAGGGGGTGTACCTGAAGTTGATCATGCTGTGGACGCCGAAGAACCAGAACCCACCGCCGGTCAACGCGCTGCCGATTTACATGGACGTGAACCTCACGGTAGGCGGCCAGAATACCTTCGATGTCCCGGCCGGCAAATCAGCCAAGGCCTATGAGTTCACCCTGCCGGTAGGCGGGCGGCTCCTGGGCGTGGGCGGTCACATGCACGACTACGGCAGTAGCGTGCGGCTGGAGGACGCCGAGACCGGCAAAGTATTGACCCAGGTGAAGGCGGAGCGGGATAGCGCGGGGAAGCTGGTGAAGGTTTCCCGCAAATTGTTCGGTGTCAGCGGTGACGGCCTTCGCTTGAAATCCAAACACCGCTACCGGGTGGTGGGCGAATACGACAACCCGACGGGAGAGATGCGGGTGAAAGGCGCGATGGCAAGCATGGTGGGTCTGTTTGTTCCCGACGACATGAAGCGTTGGCCGGCGGTCGATTCCCGGGATCCTACCTACCAGCGTGACCTGGCCTCGCTCAAGGTGCGGGGAGCTGTCAGCGGATCCATGGATGGACCTGACCACGGTGGGATGTCCGAGGGGTCGGTGAGTCAGGGAGCTCGGGAGGGACACGATGGTCGCGACGTCCCCAGCAGCCCGCATACTGGGCACGAAAGCCACGAATAGCCTTACCTGACGATGCGCCTGACCCCTACCCATCGCTTGTGCCACCAGCGACCGTAGGGGTCTTCCGCACTCAACACGCTCACCTGAACGCCTCGGGTTGCGCTGTGAATGAAGCGTCCGTCTCCGATATAGAGTCCCACATGCGTCACCCGTCCGCCGCTGTTGGAAAAGGTCAGGATATCGGCGGCGGCCAGTAGCTTCACCTGCCGGTCGATCTTCCGGCCCTCGCGCGCCTGATCGGTGCTTCGGCGCGGCAGTGCGAGACCGTGCTTTCCGTAGGCATACTGAATCAGACCGGAACAATCGAACCCCTGGCCATCGACCCCGGTGCCACCGTAGGTATAGGGACGACCCATGGCCTCGGTCGCAGTTGCAATGATTGAATCGGCCAGCGTCGATGGCTTCGGCCGAGGGCCGGCATCAGGCTGCAAGGAGCTTGTTGCTGTCTCGGGCAAGAGCAAATTCCCGGCCGGCTGTTTCCGCGGCCGCCCCGGCTCGGGTGCGGTGGAGCCGCGCCCGACGTGAAGCGCCAGCCCGAGCGCCAGCTCCACTCCCTGTTGGCCGCTCAGCGACAGTCCCCGCCACCGCCCCTCCGCGCCGATAGACATGAAGGAAACCGGGAACAGGTCGTATCCGGCGCCTGCCGACCACGAGCCCCAGAGATCGGTGAGGCTGTTGGAGCTCTCCGATCCCAGGCCGCCACTCAACCCAGCCACCAGATAGGGCCCTTGGCTGCCGGAGCGAAACGCGGTGAGATCGGTCCCGAGGCCCCCAAGCGATCCCACTCCGCCGACCCGCCGCAACACATCCCCGTGTAGCTGTAGCCGGAACACGCGGCTCAGCGGCCGGGTGAATCCCAGACGATAAGCCGTCCATCCGGTCGACTCGAAGAACCGCCCGATACTGGCCTGGGCAACCTGAGCCTGCAGCGCGTCGATGGGCCAGGCGCACAGCGCGAGCGCAAGCATGACCGCAACTCGGCGGCGGTGCCGCCCGATCAAGGCGCGGCTCCCGCGCGCTCCCGCACCGGGTGCCCGGTTCGGAGACTTACCCGGTATGGGGGGCCGGGAGTGCAGTGGGTCCAGAGGATGGCTCGCATAGTCGAGTCGTCGAGCAGAACCGGAGGGGAACCGGTGTACAGTAGCGGTACCTGCACCCCCTTGCCACCCTGACGGATTTCGAGACCTCGCTCCACGCATCGTCGTCCATTGGCAGCCGTCGCGACGCGGGCGAGTGTGAACCAGATCTCCGCGCCCGCGGCACTGGTGAGCACCAGTGAATCGCTCGGCAGGTCGCTGGCGCCACCAGGGGCCGCGGGACGTTCACGGTCTGTCGATCCACCGCAGGCGACCAGCGCCGCGAGTCCGCCGCCGTACCAGGCCCTCCCATTCATCAGGTACGTCCTGCCGGGTCGGGGTGCGACGGCTCTGGGGGGGCCTCGTCGAGCGTCGTGGCTTCGTCTATTGCCGCCGCGATATCCGTCGTGTCCGGCGTGCCGTCCGCCGTCACTGCCAGCACCTCACGGATTTCGGGTGACCGCCGGAGGAAGCGCAGCCAGCCAATCAGACCCGCGAAGCCGGCGAGGCCACCGCATATGGCGGTGACGGCCAGGCCGCGGACGGGGTCGTCCAGCTTCAGGGCGAGCAGGGCTCCCGCGACCGCCCCGAAAAAAGAAGCTGCCCACGCCAGAAACGGCGTGAGCAGCCACCCGAAGATGCGAAAGAGAAGACGGACCCAGCGCATCGCTTAGCGGTGACGCTTCCTCAGTGCCGAGAGAGCGGTTGCCAGGGCGAGCCCGGGCAGGAACGCGACCCCGAAGGTGGCCAACGTCCAGCGTGCTCCCGGGAACCCGAGCAGCACGGCCGCGACGGCAAGGATGACCCCTGCCCCGACGGCGGTAAGGAAACCGATGAGCGGCGCTGGCCGGCCGTCATTCACCGTCTGATTGGCGAGGATCCAGGCGCCCATCCACGGCAGGAACGTGCCTACCATCCACCAGACCGGATGGTACCACCAGTTGCTCCCGCCCCCGACGTCGTACCAGCGGTGAGTGTAGATACCGATGTTCTGCAGCAGGGCGACGTCAACCAGGAGGAAAACCCCTGTGGCTGCCAGACCGATGCCCGCGGCTCCCGCGATCCCCTCGATGGTGCGTGGCCTGGTCCAGAGCCCCGGCAGCATGCTGACGGCAGCCAGGCCGGCGAGCAAAATCACGCCCCCCACGAGCACCTCGGGAACTCCGGCAAGGAAGCGCGAAGCCAGGGAGAACAACAATACAAGAATGCTCTCCAGTAACCCCAGCTTGACGGCGCCCTGCACGATCATCGGGACCCGGGTAAGATCGTACTCGCCTTTCAGTTCCGCCGTCGAAGTCATGCAATCTCCCGAGAGGGTGTGGATTCCCAAGTATACCGAAACGCGCGTTCGAGGGCCAAGGGGCGCGTGTTCAGGTACCCCACGCCAGCACCACGGCCAGGTCGGTGAGCGCCCATGCACCTAGCGCCAGGTACATCCCACGCTGGTGGTCCAAGGCACTCATCCCGTTGGCCCGCCGGAGCCAGGAGATGAGGATCACTCCCCATGCTACCCCACACACACCGAGTGCGCACCACCGCCAGACATCCTGCGGCCCCCACCCGGCGCGCACGGCGGCAAGAGCAAGCAGGGCGAACGCCCCGCCGGCCGTCCCGAGTGAGACGATCAGGCTCCGTCGCACCCCGAGCATCGAGGCGAGAGTCCTGTCGCCGCGGCGACGGTCCTCATCGAGCTGATAGATCTGCGTAAGGGGATAGAGCGCCGCGAACAGGGGACAGAACGCAAGCAGGACCAGTCCGTGGCTCTGATCCAGGGGAATGCCGGTCGCCGCCCACCCGGCATACGGCGTCAGAGTTCCGAATCCCCACATGTTGATGACCCAATCGGCGCCGGGCACGGCCTTCAGGCGAAACGGCGGTACCGAGTAGAGCACCGAAAGTCCCAGGCAGACCGCATAGGCGGCACGGTAGCCCGCAGGCAGGAGAAAGGATCCGAGCAGACCCAGCACCATCAGGGAGAAGCCGAAGCTTGCCAGATGTGCGGGTGGGTGTGGTGGACGCCGGAGATAGGCGATGTCGCCTTCGTCGCGATCGTAGGCACTGTTGAGCGCGAGGGTCCCGCCGTTGAGGCATACCACCCAGAGTCCAATCGCGAGCAGCGCCGACCCGAGTCGATCGCCGTGCTGGGCCCCATCGAGCCCGACCGCGAGGAGGTAGCCAACCAGGGTGTGAGCGGCCATGATGGGCCACTCGGCCGGTCGGGTATGCAGTAGATAGTCAAACCGGGAGCCGAGCAGGCGGTACCCTGCCCCGCGCACCGAGGTCACCACTCGAGGCCGAGATGCCCAGCGGCGATGCGCAAACCGCGCAGGGTCAGATCGGGATCGGTCACCTCGATGGTCGTCGTGAGGGGAGCGATGACGCCGGCCAGCCCTCCGGTGGCAACCACACGAGGCTTTCGTCCACCCGGCCATTCCGCGGTGATTCGTCGAACCATTCCGTCCACCGCATCCGCGGCGCCAAAGAGCACACCGGCCTGAATGCATTCCTCCGTCCGGCGGCCGATGACCCGGGTCGGGGCCTTGAGCTCGGTGGCCGGCAGCTTGGCAGCACGCCGGGTGAGCTGATCGGCCGAGGTTCTGAGACCCGGCATGATGGCACCGCCGATGAAGCGGGCGTCAGCGGTCACGCAGTCGAAGGTGGTGGCAGTGCCGAAGTCGACGACGAGGCTGTCGGCGCCAAACAGCTCGACCGCGGCAAGAACGTTGACGATGCGATCGGCCCCAACGGTCAGCGGCTCGTCCACGTCCAGGGTGACGGGCAGTGGCGATGTGGCATCGACCGCTACGCCGGTGCAGCCGGTGGACAACGCCACGCCCTCGACCACACTCTGGGTCGTCGCGGGCGCCACCGAGGCGTAGCACACGGCCCGGACCTCGTTGGGCGAGTGGCCCGCCTGCACCAGGAATCCCCCGATCGCGCTGCTCCACTCGTCCGGCGTGCGATCCGGGTTAGTGGTCAGGCGCCAGTGCGCGTCCAGTTCGCGGCCCCGAAAGAGGCCAACCGTAATCTCGGTGTTCCCGATATCCAGGGCTAGCAGCATGAGCGAAGTTACCGGCTATGGGACACGGCGGCCAACTCAACGGTGCCGCTGCGGAGGGAAACGTCTGACCCGGCGGGGGTCCGCACCAGGAGCGCCCCATCCTCGCCAACACCGGTCACCTCTCCAGCAACCGGCTCACGGATGGTCCGGCCTCGGAGCCAGTTTCGCCTGGCGAATCGGTCCAGCTCCGCGGGCGCGAGCCTGCCGATACCGAGGTCGAGCGCTCTGAGAGCCGCGAGCACGGGCTCGGCGGTTTCTTCGACGGTGATGCCAGGGATGAATTCGGACAGCGTGACTGCCACTGCGCCAAGCTCGTTCGGAATGGGGTTTCGGACATTCAGGCCGACGCCGACCGCGACCCAGCCGAGCGTCTCTCCCTGCCACCGGGCCTCACACAGCACCCCGCCAACCTTCCGGTTCTCGAGCATCAGATCGTTGGGCCACTTTAGTTGTACGGGCTTCGGTACTCGTGCCTGGATGGCTTCGGCGACAGCCAGACCGACGCGGAGGCTGATCACCTCGAGGCCTTCCACGGCTGGCGGCCGGAACACCACGCTCACCCACAGGCCGCCGATCGGCGAGTGCCAGGGCCGTCCGCGCGAGCCTCGCCCCTCGAGCTGTTCACCGGCTATCACGGCGGTTCCCGGGGCGGCCCCCTCCGACGCCAATTGGTGTATGACGTCCATCGTCGAGCCGACCCGCTCGAAATAATGCAGCTTGGTTCTTCCCGTTGTCATGAGGGTATCACGCCCTCGTGAGCAACAGCACGGCCCCGAATGCGATCCGGTACCAGGCGAACACTCTGAAGCTGTGCCCCGAAACGTAGGATAGAAATGCCTTGACGACGAATAGCGCCGACACAAACGACACGATGAAGCCAACCGCGAACAAGGGGATGTCGCTCGGGACCAGCACCGACCAGCTCTTGAGGAGATCGTAGAGGGTCGCGGCGAACATGACCGGAATCGCCAGGAAAAACGAGAACTCGGTGGCCGCGGTGCGTGACAAGCCCAGGCCATACCCACCCATGATGGTGGCACCCGAGCGCGACACCCCGGGTATCAGCGACAGCACCTGGGCCAACCCGATCCCCAGCGCGGTTCGGGGCGGCACCTCACTCACGTCCCTCACCTTCGGCGCTGGCGCCAGACGCTCGATAAGAAGGATGAGCACCCCGCCGGCCACCAGCGCCACGGCCACAACGGTGGGATTAAACAGCCGGGCCTTGATCCAGCCATGGATGAAAAACCCGACGAGCGCTGCCGGAAGAAACGCGATGGAGAGGTTGACCAGGAACCGGCGGCTGCCCGGGTCCTTTCCGGCGGCGGCGACCGTGCGCCAAAGCCGGCCACGATAGAGCCACACGATGGCCAGAATGGCGCCCAGCTGAATAAAGACGTCGAAGGTCTTGGCCCGCTCGTCGACCAGGCCAAGCCAGGCGCTCACCACTATGAGATGGCCGGTGGAGGAGACCGGAATGAATTCCGTGGCCCCTTCTACCAGCCCGAGCAGCGCGCCTTTCAGCAGAAGTTCAGGCGACACGGGGTCGCCTCACGCGAGCACTTCCCGATAATACGCTTCGTACATGGGCACGACCTTGTCGGCCGAGAACTGCTCGGCTTTGGCAATGGCCGCCGCCCGCATTGCCGCATGGCGTTCGGGATCGCGCAGCAGCTCGACCGCCCGGCGGCCCATCGCTTCCACCGAGCCTACCGGCTCGAGGATCCCGTTCACCCCGTCATCGATCACCTCGGGCAGCCCTCCCGCACGGCTCGCGACCACCGGGGACCCGCACGCCATCGCCTCGAGGGCGGCCAGACCGAACGACTCGGTCTGCGAGGGCAGGATGAACAGATCGCTGGCCTGAAGTAACGAGGCGACCGAATCCAGCCGGCCGAGAAAGCGTACATCATCAGTGACGGCGAGATCACGGGCCTCGTTTTCCGCGTCCACTCGCTCGGGGCCATCTCCGATCATCACCAGCGTCGCGGGCATGGCTCGGCGAATCCGGGCGAACACCCGCACCACATCCTTGACCCGCTTTACCTCACGGAAGTTGGAGACGTGAGTAATCACCTTGTGGCCTTCCGGCGCCACTGTCCCCCGGCATCCGTCCTCGGCGGGGCGATACTCCTGAAGGTTGACGAAGTTCGGGACCACCCGGACATCGCAGGTGTCGCAGCCGAACGCGCGGTAGGTCTCGTCTCGGAGATAGTTCGAGACGGCGGTGACACCGTCAGATCGTTCGATCGAGAACTTGGTGATGGCATAAAAGCTGGACTCCTGACCCACCAGCGTGATGTCGGTGCCGTGGAGCGTGGTAATCACCCGGAGCGACCGCTCGCCTTTCAGCATCTCGCGCGCCAGATAGGCTGTCGTGGCGTGGGGGATCGCATAGT
>JBKJZM010000301.1:0-6689 GCA_046715295.1 Gemmatimonadales bacterium
GTGTAGGATTCGCCCGTCTTCTGCATGCGCCCGCGAACCAGGCGCTTGAAGTCTTTATCGGTAGGTATCGGAGTGGTCCTTTGGTCAGGCCACAGGCGACACGCCCCCCAGCGACGACGCCCGCGGCGTCCCAAAGGATGAACTCCTGATCCGGGAGTGTTCCCCCCCTTTGCCTCACGAGGACCCGGCTGGGGCAGGGCCGACGAGGTTGGGCGAGGATCGTTCGCCCGTCCCTTATTGTGCAGCATTCCGGCGGTGGAAGCAAGAGTGCTTTATGATTGCTTCGTCGATCGGCCCGCCCGTTTCCCGATGGAGGAGCTGATGCCGAGGCTGTTGATCCTTCTGCTCCTCGCCACCGGGTGCGCGTGGGAGTCGCCCCGTGAGGCAGCCGGGGCGAAGGTAAATGTGCCCGCCTGGGCAGGGGATGTGATCTGGTATCAGATCTTCGTCGAACGCTTTCGGAACGGCGATCCGTCGAACGACCCGGGCGTGCGCGACATCGAAGGGGTGACGGATGAGCGTACTCCTGACGGGTGGCGGCCGACGCCTTGGTCGCAGGATTGGTATCGGCAGGAGCCTTGGGCCAGGGCTACCGGGAAGGACTTCTACTCGACCGTGCAGTCCCGCCGGTACGGCGGCGACCTGCAAGGGGTCATTGACCGGCTCGATTATCTCCAGGACCTCGGGATCACCGCCCTGTATCTCAACCCGGTGAATGACGCGCCCTCACTGCACAAGTACGACGCCCGGAACTACCGCCACATCGACCGCAACTTTGGACCCGACCCGCGCGGCGACGAGGCCCGCATGGCGGCCGAAGACCCAACGGATCCAACCACCTGGAGGTGGACCGCCGCCGACAGCCTCTTCCTCAGCCTCGTGCGCGACGCCCACCGCCGGGGCATGCGCATCATCATGGACTATTCCTGGAATCACACCGGGATCACCTTCTGGGCCTGGCAAGATGTGCTCGCGCGCCAGAGCTCGTCCCGGTTCGCCGACTGGTACGCCATCGAGCGCTTCGACGACCCCGCTACTCCCGACAGCAACGAGTTCCGCTACCGGGGCTGGGTCGGGGTGCCGTGGCTCCCGGAGTGGAAAAAGGTCGGTCGGCCACCCGGGAAGACCCATGGCCCGATCGAGGGCAACCTCGTCCCCGGCGTCCGAGACCTGGTGTTCAACGTTACCCGGCGCTGGCTGGATCCCAACGGGGATGGCGATCCGTCGGATGGCGTGGACGGCTTCCGGTTAGACGTGGCCGAAATGGTCCCGCTCGGCTTCTGGCGCGACTACCGCCGCCTGGTTCGGAGCATCAACCCCGTGGCTTACCTCGTCGGCGAGGTGTGGTGGGAGAAGTGGCCGGATTCCATCTGGGACCCGGCCCCGTGGCTGCAGGGTGATGTCTTCGACGCTGTGATGAACTACCGGTGGTACATGCCCACGCGTGGTTTCTTTGCGGACGCGCCGCCGGTCCTCACCGCTAAGGCGTACGCCGCAAGCCTCGATTCGCTCGCCGCTGGCATCGAGCCGGCGCACCTCAAGGTGATGATGAACCTGACGGCCAGCCACGACACTCCACGCTTCAGTACCTCCGTCTACAACCCGGGCCGCTACAAGTACCATAACAACCCCCGCGAGGACCCTGGGTACCGGATCGACCGCCCTGACGAGCGCGCTCGCCGGATCCAGCAGATGATCCTGGCGCAGCAGTTTACTTACATCGGTGCGCCGCACATTTGGAATGGCGACGAGGTGGGGATGTGGGGTGGGGATGATCCCGACGACCGCAAGCCGATGCTGTGGTCCGACCGGCGCTACGAGGACGAGGTGGCCCATCCCTTCGACCGGGCGCGGCGCCGCGACGAGGTGGCGCCCGACACGGCGTTGTTCCGGGTGTATCGGGAGCTGATCGCGCTGAGGAGGCAGCACCTCCGCCTGATGGTCGACGGATCATTGAACTGGCTCCTCACCGACGATCGGCGCGGGCTGCTGGTCTATGACCGTGTGCTCGGTGACCGGCGCGCCATCGTCGCCTTTAACGTCTCCAAGGCGCCACAGCAGATCTCAGTTGCGGCGGACGGGAGCTATCGTGTCGCCTTCCCGGCGGGTGGGCCGGCGACTGTCGTCGGTGGAAGGCTCAAGGCCCAGCTACCGCCGCGCGCGGCGAGGGTATGGATTAGGGAGTGACTCCGTAACTCAACTGCAACTGCAACTGCGCAGTTATCGCAGCTCGGCCAGAAGTACCAAGCCCGCTCCGGTTGTGAGCGAGACTGTCCCGTTCCTCACCGTACCAGCCACGCCTGAGTAGGCGTCCACCAGCTCGGTGCCGTCCGGGAACACGGCGAAAACAGGGATCGACTTGGCGCCCTCTCCCTGATCCATCGCCACCAGGACGCGATCGAGCCCACTCCCCGACTCGAGCACGCGGCTGAAGATGTACGGCTTCGCCTGAAGGCTGCGATGCACGCCGGCACCCACGGCCGGGTGGGCCCGGCGAAACCGGCCCAGCTTTCGCCAGTGTTCCAGTACGTTGGCCGCGGCGCGCCCGCGCTCCAGATCCGCCCAATTCATGAACGAGCGCAGATTGGCGTCTCCCTGAGCGCTCTGGACCTTGAGCGGTCGGGCCAACTCGTCCCCGTAGTAAATCTGGGCGCCGCCGGGTGCCAGGAGGAGGCGGGTCCCGGCGCCGAAAGGATCCTTCCGGTCCGCGTCATACGGCGAGCCGTCGTCGTGAGAGCTAAGGTAGTTGAGGATGCTGACCCCACGCAGCGCCCCTTGCTGGATCGTCGTGGAGTACCGGGTGAAGAGACCGTCCAGGGACCCGGTATCACTCTTGAAGCCAAAGTTGATCAGAGCGTCGTAACCGTTGGAGAAGAAGTCCACGCTCCGGTCGCCAAAGTTGTAGTCCCTCCCCTGGCTCAGCTCCCAGCCGTAGACCTCGCCCACCATATAGAAGGGAATGCTGTCCCGAGCCTGGGCCGGATGGGTCCGCCTCCAGCTCGCAAGCGCCTCCTCGGCTTCCCGCTTCAGCTCGGCGCTGACCGCCGGCTCGAAATGCTTGGCAGTGTCCATCCGGTAGCCGTCGAAGCCGAGCTCGCGAACCCAATCGGTGAGCCACTTGATGAGATAGTAGCGCGGAGTGCGCGGATAGCCGGTGCGCCGAAAGAAGGCATCGAGCCCGGCCACTTCCTGATCCCGGCGTCCCTCACGCGCCCACTTCTCGAGCAGCGTATGGGGCACCTCGACGGGCGCGTCGCGATCGGTGCGAATATCTGGGAGAGTGGCCACCAGGGTGCAGTCCACGGTGGTAGTGTAGTCCCGGTAGGAGCAGTTGGGGCCGGTGCGGACCCAGTCGTCGGGCCATGGGGGATCCTGCCCGGTCTGCGGCCCCGTGTGGTTGATGACCGCATCCATGAGCACGCGGATACCGTGCCGGTGCGCGGCGTCCACCACCGCGCGAAGGTCATCCCTGGTTCCCAGCACCGGGTCCACGGCCGTCCAGTCGCGGGTCCAATAGCCGTGGTAGGCGTACGTTTTTCCGGTTCCCTCGTCTACGCCTGCCTGGATCTGTTCCACGAAGGGTGTCATCCAGATGGCGGTCACGCCCAGGCTGTCGAAATACCCGTCCTCGATCTTCTGGAGCACTCCGGCGAGGTCTCCACCCTGGAAGCTGCGCAGCACCGCTCCGTCCTGCTCCCGGCCCAGGGCGCGGTCGTTGGCAGGGTCGCCGTTCCGGAAGCGATCGGTGAGCAGGAAGTAGATGGTGGCGCTGTTCCAGAAGGCGGACGGAGCCGTGGCGGCGGCTCTCGTGTAGCCCCGGTGTCCACCCTCGGATCGGGTGGCGCCCGCACACCCCTCGGCCAGAAGGGCGCCGAGGCCGATCAGACCGACGAGGGGAACCCTGGGTGCCATGTCCCAACCTCCGGCTCGTCCTGGTCCTCGACTCGCAGGGTGAGCGCGGCGGCAAGCAGCAGCGAGCCGCCGCCGATGGCGAGGGCATAGATCGCCTCTCCGCTAAAAAAGCTGCCCACCAGAAAACCGAGGAGGGCCGCCGCGACGATCTGGGGGATCACAATGAAGAAATTGAATATCCCCATGTAGTAACCCATTTTCGACGGCGGCAACGACCCCGTCAGGATTGCGTATGGCATGGCGAGAATGCTGGCCCAGGCGATCCCGACCCCCACCATGGAGCCCAGCAGGAGCCGGGGGTCATTGAGCACCAGGATCGACAGGAGCCCGAGAGCGCCGCAGACCAGACAGATCGCGTGCGCGATTCTCCGATTGGTTCGCCGGGCCAGGATCGGGATGCCGAAGGCGACGACGGCCGCGACGCCGTTGTAGGCACCGAAGCCGACCCCCACCCAGTTGGCGCCCTCATTGTAAAGCGCCGAGCTGGCGTCGGTGGTGCCATAGAGATGCTTGGTCACCGCCGGTGTCATGTAGATCCACATGGCGAAGAGCGCGAACCAGGAGAAGAACTGCACCCACGCCAGCTGCTTCATGGTGCGGGGCATGTCCTGGAAGTCGTTCAGGATGGTGACGAAACCGTTATCGTAGCGGCCGCCCCGCTGCAGCAAACCACTCAGAATCAGCAGCAGGCCAACCACGCCCAGCCCGGCCGACAGGATCATTACCTGGTAGAGCGCGGCACGTGCCAGCCAGGCGCTCAGCAGCACCCCGACAGCGAGGAGGATCCAGCCCACACGCATCTGCCGCCCGCCGTTCAGGGTGAACTGCTCGGCCGTTCGCCGCTCGACGGCGGCGCCCTCCCGTGCCTGGTTCTCCGAGAAGCTGGCCATCTCCTCCGGCGCATACTCCTTCGCGCGCACCACCGTCCACAACACCGCCAGGAAGAACACCGCGGCACCGAAGTAGAACGAAAGCCGCACCGAGTCCGGAATCATGTGCGGCGGCGCCTCGTTGCTTACCCCGAACTGTGTGGTCAGAAGCCAGGGGAGCATTGACGCCGCCACCGCGCCCGTGCCGATGAGGAAGCTCTGCATCGCGAAGCCGGTGGTCCGCTGCTCCGAGGGGAGGTTGTCGCCCACGAAGGCGCGAAAGGGCTCCATGGAGATGTTGATCGAGGCGTCCATGATCCAGAGCATGCCGGCCGCCACCCACAGCGCCGGTGAGTTCGGCATCGCAACCAAGGCCAGGGACGCCAGGATCGCTCCCACCAGGAAGTAGGGACGCCGGCGGCCCAGGCGGTTCCAGGTGCGATCGCTGAGGTAACCGACGATCGGCTGGATCAGGAGTCCGGTCACCGGTGCGGCGATCCACAGGATCGGGATGTTCTCCACCTTGGCACCCAGGGTCTCGAAGATCCGGCTCACGTTCGCGTTCTGCAGCGCGAACCCGATCTGAATGCCGAGGAAGCCGAAGCTCATGTTCCAGATTTCCCAGAACGTAAGCCGCGGCTTGGACCGGACGGCGAAAAAAGCGGCGGTATCGGCGTGTGATGCCATGAGGACCGGCCCTTAGGAGTGGGCGAGCGGGTGGGTTACTTCAGCGTGTCGGGCACAATCTAGACTGCGGAGAAGCTCGTCTACCTCGGGATCGTTAAAGATTTCGTCGAGCAGCCGCCCCATCGGGCGCTGCCAATTGGGGCGCACGGACGACGGGGTGCCGGGGAGGTTCACAGAGAGCTCTTCGAGCCAGAGGTCCTCGAGCCAGGGAACCACCAGCGGGCTGTTCGACCGGCCGAGCCACTCCAGCAGCGCAATCAGAAACGCGCGAGGGTCCTCTACGGTACTGCCCAATTGGGCGGCGAGCCACTGAATGGCCGTCAGTCGTTCCTCGGTGACAGCCGGGACCCCCGGCTCGGCCAGGAGACCATAGCACACCCGCTCGGCAATGTCGTTGCCTTTAAGCCAACCAGCAAACGTCGGTGTGTCGTGGCTGCCGATGAGGGCCATGTCCTCCGCCGTCGGCGAATCGACGTCGGGGCCGTCCGAGGCCTGGAACATCGCGAGATACATCCCCCAGATCCGGTGACGCGGTAAGGCCTCGAAAATCTCGCGAGGCACGGTGCCCAGGTTCTCGCCGACGATTTCACAGCGGTTACGGTTCGACTCCAGGGTCAGCGCCGCAAACAGCTCCTCGGCGGGATACGAAACGTAGGTCCCGTCGTGAAGCCCGAACCCGTGGGGGATCCAGTATAGGCGGGTCCAGGCCATGATGTGGTCCACCCGGAGCACACCCGCGAGCCCGGCCTGGTGGGCGATGGCCGCCGTCAGGTAGCGGTGACCCTCGCGACGCGACGCTTCCGGGAGCACCGGGCTGAAACCCCAGTCCTGGCCGCTGGGGAAGCCCTGGTCGGGAGGCGCACCCACCGACATCCCTGCGCCGAACAGGCTCTGCCGGGACCACGGATCGTAGCCGTCGGGGTGGCACCCCACCGCCAGGTCGAGCCCCAGGCGAAATCCGTTATGGTCGAGACGCTGCCTCAACTCGTGAAGCTGGCGGCGCGCCATTGTCTGGGCTACGAGATGAAAGCGCTCTTCCTCCGGATCCACCTGATCGGGCGACAGGGTGCCGGCACGGGCGGCGGGCGGCCAGTCGCGCCATTTTCTGCCGAGCCTCGCTTGCGCTCCGCGGAACCGGGCGTAGCGGAGCAGCTCCTGATCCAGCTTCGCCAAGCCCGGAGCTGCGAGCCCGGCGAGGGCTGCGCGGACCTCGGCGTCGCC
>JBKJZM010000302.1:0-8144 GCA_046715295.1 Gemmatimonadales bacterium
CCCACCACCCTTGGGCTGAAAGGGAGTATAGGTTGCGACTAGGGTTTGCTCAATATGAAGAAACCGTACACTATGAAAAATTACCATTTCTTCTAAGCATGCTAACATCCTTGTATATAAGCGTTTCTATTGATCACCAACTATCAATTGTAACGAAATATCGTCATATTTATTGACAGTTTAGTACGCCAACTGCACTGCCACCGCCCAGCGTACCCCTCCGGCGGCCAAGCCTGTCTGGACGCCGGTACCCCGACCTCCTTGTGGCGGGCGTGATCATGCAGAAGCCGTTCAGGCTCGACCGATTGGCGGCAGCAGTGCATTCGGCTCTCGGATCCTGAACCTGCTCGCGATATACTTCTCGCCGACTTTGAGCGCCTAGAGCCGCCCACGCACCGTTCTAATCTCCAGGTCTATGTCGCCCTGAAGAATCGATCATGCGTCCAACGCGTCGGCGTTTGCCGCGGGCAGTGGTGGTGATGTCAGGGGGAAGGGATCGGAGTTCATTGGCGTGAAGATCGCATACATCGTGACCCGGGCCGACCCGATCGGTGGCGCCCAAGTCCACGTTCGGGACCTTGCGGTATCGCTGCGAGCACAGGGCCACTGCCCTACCGTCCTCACGAGCGGACGTGGGCCGCTCATCGAGCAGCTCCGGGCACAGGAAATCCCAACGATCGTCCTTCGGCACTTGTCGGTGCCCATCAATCCCGTCCGCGACCTGCTGGCGCTGCGTGAGATTTACGCGGTCCTGACGGATCTGCGCCCTGACCTGCTTGCGCTCCACTCCTCCAAGGCGGGGATCCTCGGACGGCTGGCCGGACGCTGGTTGGGCATCCCTGGCATCCTCACAGCCCACGGCTGGAACTTCACGCCGGGTATTCCGCCATTACAGGCGGCGGCCTACCGGCAGATCGAGCGTCTTGTCGGCCTCTTCACCAGCAAGATCATCACCGTGTCGGATTTCGATCGTCGGCTCGCGCTCGAGGCCAGCATCACCACTGAAGACCGTATCGTAACGGTGCTCAACGGCATACCCGACGTGGTACCGAGCCTGAGAGCGGATCCCGGCCGCACGCCCGCTCGGCTCGTGATGGTGGCCCGCTTCGGTGCCCAGAAGGATCACCCCACCCTCTTGCGGGCGATGGCGGGGCTTCTGAACCATTCCTGGGAGCTGGATCTGATCGGCGAAGGTCCACTCATGGGGGAGATGCGGTCGTTGGCATCCACGCTCGGTCTTGACGGTCGCGTGCGCTTCCTGGGTCAGCGGACCGACGTGGAAACGCTTCTCTCCCAGGCTCAGATCAGCTTGCTGGTGAGCAACTGGGAAGGCCTTCCTCTCAGCATCCTCGAGGCCATGCGGGCCGGACTACCGGTGGTGGCAACCTCGACCGCGGGCGTGGGCGAGTCGGTTCACGAGGACGAAACCGGTTACCTGGTGCCCCGCGGGAATGTGGAGACGCTGCGAGACCGGATCAACCGGCTACTGTCCGATCCAGGCCTTCGGCTTCGCTTCGGCGCCAGAGGTCGGGCATACTATGAGAAAGATTTCACGCTGAATGGCTTTGTAGAAAAGACCCTGGCCGTGTACCGGGAGGTCCTAGCGGCGAAGAAGGCTCCGTGACCGAGCGCTTCAGATTTCCCAGTTTGACATCAGCACACCGGAGGAGGGCAAGCGTTGGGGATAGCCCTGCAGCAGCATCCGCAAGTCGGTCCAGTGAACCCGGTACCCTAGCTCAATGAGCTTCAGGTAGGCGGTGCTGAATTCCGTCTGGCAGCGGATTGCCACTCGACTGACTCGTTCGGACGTCGCGGAGGACTGCACAGACTGGATCAGACGCTCAAAGGTTTCGGGCGTTGCGGTGACGAGCTTTAGCACTCGCAGCTCGTCCTTGGGGCGGCCGGCCGCAAGGGGAGTAGAGTGCCACAGCGCAAACCCAGTGAGGGTAGGCCCTTCGCGCGTCAGGGTAGTGTCGCCTATGCCGAGGTCTCGAGTGAGGGCCAGCTCGCGGGTAAAGTCCACCCCCGGGATCAAACGGTCCGCCAGCAGGCGGCACTCCTCCAATCGGTCGATCCAGGCCGGTCCGGCGCCGGAAAGGAGCTCGGGAGAGCCGGCGGAGCGACGCGCCAGGTCTTTCACCAGCGTTACGGTCAAGGGGCCGGGCACGAGGCCTATCCTGCTGTAGAACCCGATGTTATCCACGGTCCGGGGCATGGTTTCAAGCCCGATCGTAGTGGCGCCCTGCGTCTGTAGCCACTCGATCCCGGTTCGCACCATGGTGGATCCGAGTCCTTCGCCTTGCCGATCGGGGCGTACCGCGAGGGGACCCATCCACCCCTCGGTCCCGGACCGGTGAACCATATTGAATGCCACCATCTTACCCTCGGCATCGCGCCAGACCATGGAGCCATCCCCTGCATCCTCCAGGGCATAGCGCCAAACCAGGTTGTTCAGCTGGGGTACTCGGACCCCCACCAGCCCATCGCGGCTGTACCGGTCGGTAAATGCCTCCGCGAAGACCCGGTTAAGGGATTCTATATCCCGGACGGTCGCCCGCTCCGGGCCCCGCAAACTCCGGTCAGGCCGCCACATCTCTATCGCCCAGAGGCTCGTCGCGCACCGTGGCCACCCCGCTCGCGAGGTCGAAGCCCACCCGCACGACGCGATCGAAACCCTCACTCAGAGAGTCGATGTGGGTGATGAGGATGACCTGGGGGAAGCGATCGGCCAGGCTTCGAAGCAGTTCAATGACGGCCCCGCGCCGGTCTTCATCCAGGGAGCCGAAGATCTCATCGAAGATCAGGAGCGAGAGAGGCTGTCCTGCCCGCTCGGCGATCATCTGACTGATCGCCAGCCGCAGGGCGAGATTGGAGACGTCCTCCTCGCCGCCGGAGATGACTGCCTTGGGATCCCCGTCATCCAGGAGCGTGGCCGTGTAGTCCTCGTCCAGATCCAGGTCCGTGTAGCGCGCGTTGGTCAGCTCCCGGAGGAAGCCGGAGGCGATATCGGAGAGGTTTGGCCGCAGAGTCGAGTTCAGGTCCTCGCGCAGGTCGGTCAGCGCCCGGTCGAGCTCCTGATGAAGCGCCAGCTCGGTGGCGGTTTCGGCGGCGGCCCGCTCGCGTTGGGCGCGCTCCTCCTGCCGCCGTACCACCGCTTCCACGGCTTCGACTGCAGCCCTGCTCTCCGCGCGCCCGCGGACCAGGGCCAGCTCGGCGTCGCGGCGTGCCCGTTCGGCGGCCTGCTCGGTGTCACGAAGGCCCTTGAAGGCCGTCTCGCTGTATCCCAGCCCGGCGATGCGTGACTTGAGATCGGTGATGCCCAGGGTCACTTCGGCCGCTGCAGCCCGCGCGCTCTGAAGCTCGGCGGCGATGACCTCGCTCCTTTCCGCGACCACCCGAAACCTTTCCGCCTGAAGCGCCAAGGGCTCGAGGGCCCGCGCCTCCCGCACCACAGCCTCATGCCGCGCCTGGTCGTAGGACTCGACCAGTCCCTTGAGTGCCCCCTCAAGCTCAACGACCCGGAGGAGCAGACGCTCCTGTTCCTCCCGCAGGGGACCAGCCTCATGGGCCTGGGCCTGGAGGCGGCCCTGCTGGGCGGTGGCGAGAGAAAGCTCACTCTCAAACGTGATCCGCCGCTGATCGCTCTCGGCGAGCAGGGCCGGCTCTTGGCGTAGCTGGTCGATGCGCTGCTTGTAATAGTTGCCATTGGACCGAACTTCCTCGATCTGACGATCGAGCAGCTCGAGCACTTTGGCGTACTCCAGGCCGAGAGGGCGGGCACAGGTAGGGCAGACGCCCTCGACACCTGCCTTTACAATCCGCTGCCGCTGCTCTTTCAGCTCCTGGTAGTGGTCGAGCAGCCCTTGTCGCTTGGTCTTGGCATCCTGCGCATCCCGAACCCACACCGTTCGCTGTTCCTCCGACTCGAGGGTGGTAGCCGTAAGAGCCACGCGGGCGGCGTTGACCCGCTCCAGGGCACCCTCGAGCAGCTCCTTCGAGGGCACCCTCGAGAGCCGTTCCTGGATCGAAGCGAGATGGGTCCGCACCTCGTTCAGCTGGGCCTGGTAGCTCTTGCGAGCCGCAAACGCTTCCGCCTGACGCTCCAGCGCCTGCGCTTCCTCACGCAGCGCGGGAAGCGGGACCAGCCGCCGACGAACCTCCTCCAGCCGCTGTCTCGCAGACTCGGCTTCGGCCGCCTCCTGCTCCAATCGCTTGGCGTGCCCGATGGCGGAGGCTGCTCTCTGATCTGCCAGTTTGAGCTCAGCCTCGAGGGCCACGGCCGCCTCCCGGAGCAGTTGTTGCTGCTCCCACTGAGGACGGATCGTGGCCAGCCGCTGCTCGGCCGCGTCGTGGACGCCCGCGGCTGCGGTTTCGGAGGCGCGGGCGGCGGCCAGCCGATCATCAGCCGCCTTCTTAGCGGTGTCGAGCTCACCGCTATCCGGCAGGCCTGCGCGAAGGCCCTCGAGACGGGCCCGGAGCGCCGAGCGCTTTTCCTTGAGCCGATCCTGGGCAGTTCTGAGCCGTTCGTACCCCAGCACTCGGGAGAGAAACTGAGCGCGCTCGGGTGCGCTCATGGCGGCCATGACCGCGAGCTCCTTCTGACCGGTAAAGTAGGTGTTGAAGAACTCGTCGCGCGACATCCCCATGATCCGGGTGATGCGTTCGGTCACCGCGCCGATGCTGTTGGCGACCGGGGCGGGATCATTGTCCTTATAAAGCGCGGCACTGTTGAGCGAACGCACGATTCGATACTCGTGCGCGCCGAGCGTAAAGTCGACTTCCACCTCGACTCTCGCTTTGGGCAACGCGCCTCGGCGACGAAGCGTCTCCCGGCTCCCCCGAGCCGCCGGCATCCCGTACATCGCCCACGCTATCGCCTCGAGCAGTGTTGTTTTTCCGGAACCGTTAGGCCCGATGATCCCGGTCAACCCGGGGCCAAACTCGATTTCGGTGTTCTCGTGTTGGCGGAAATTCGCGAGGCGCAGCCGGTTGATCCGCATCAGGCCCCCGCCAGATCGCGCTCGACGGTATCCATCAGCTCTCGGCCCACGCGTACGAAAGCCTCGCGGTCGAGCTCAGCGGGCAAGGGCCGATTTTCCAGATAGGAAACCACCAGCTCCGGGAGAGTATGCCGCCGACCCGGCGCTCCTATGCCGGCTCTCGGACGCATCTCCGGACGGCGTAGATCGAGGTGGAAATGGAGTGCCTCCGTCTTGAAGCCACGGATCGCGGTATGGCTCAGCTCGCGTGCCACGTGCCTCGCTATCTCGAAGACGCGGAGCCGGATGATCTTGTTCGAGAGTCCTCCCGAGATCGCGGCGAGCCGAATGGAGATGACCTCATCTATGGCCGCCGCCGACATACCCTCCGCCTTCACCGGCTCCAAATCCAAGACCTGGCTGGCAAGCGGAACCCTCTGGCGCTCCACCCGACCGGTCGTGAGATCGGCGAGAAGCCACCCTTTTCCGTGTGAGCCGTGTTCCACCTCGTCCCTGGCCTCACCCCAGATGTTGGGTCCGATGTAGTCCAAGGCCCCGGCATACCAGGCATTCCTCGCCACCTGGTGTTGGGTGTGGTAGTGACCGAGGGCTACGTAAGTCCAATCCTCCAGATGCAGCGCCCCGCGGTCGACCACGGCTCCGCCGTACTCGGCCGTGACATGGCCGGTCGGATATTCGCCTTCAACTTCGAAGTGAGCCAGGAGCACCTGATGTTTCTGGGTTCCCTCGGGCTCGAGCGCCGGTCTCTCGTCCGCCAGGACACTTCCGTGCGGCACGGCAAAGATGCTGAGATCGAGCTCGGGATACACGAGACGCCGGGGCGCGTCGCTCGCCACATCAACGCCGAGCTCCTCAAAGAGCCGCAAGATCGATCCGGTCTCCACCGAGCGCGGCGTGTCATGGTTTCCCGCGATGAGCACGATCGGGACGTTGGGGAGGGCCTCGCGGAGCCGCTGGAACTGCCGGAACGCGAATACGATGGCGTAGTTGGTTGGCCGAACGGAGTGAAAGAGATCTCCAGCGACGACTACCGCGTCCGGCCGGGCGGCAAGGACGCCGTCAATGGCGGAGCGGAAGGCGCTGGCGACATCGGCTTCACGCTGGTTGATGCCGGTCGAGGTCTGCCGGTGGTACTGCCGGATGCCTAGGTGGGGGTCTGCAATGTGGGCCAGTTTCACGGGTGGAGAATGGGCCTAAAAGCGCTAAAGAGCAAGAAGTTAACAGTGCCCGCGGCGGCCGCGAGCTAGATGGAGCGGCGGGGCAGCAGCCAACCCTTCCGGGCGCTGGAGTGCGCCTTTGATGGAGAGACCACAAGAGGTCGGAGTGCGCACAACGCGCCCTTCAGGGTTGCCTGCTCCCCCGCCGCTGCCAGATAGGGGCCGCGAGGCGAGTGGTGACCCGGGAGGCCGCGTCAGTGCGCTCTTCAAACTCTGTTGCGATCTCACCACTAGAGCGCAGTGCAGCGGCCGACGGGCCACTATTCGCCTCGCGGCCGCCTCAGGTCGGCCTACCCGCCGTACGAATCGTCGGCGCGCTTGAGGGCAGGAATCCCGCGGCGGGGTACGGCGACTTCACTGGTCACGCGACGACCGAGGCAGGCGGTGAAGAACGCGTACGCATCGGCGGGGCGCTCGCGGCGGGTGGCGGAGAGCGCGCGACGTACGTCGACCTCGCGGCGGCCATCGATCAGGGCACGGACCTCGTCCCCGGAGACCCGGCGATCCAGGCGGCGCATCTGGCGCGCCACCGCGTCGGCGAAGGGAAGCTCCGCGGCAGGCGGGAACCGCTCGATCCCTTCCCGGCCATTCAGGACGGCGGGCCGGGGGAACTTCACAAAGATCGGCTGAGTAAAATGAGGGTGGCGAAGCATCAGCTCGCCCTTGGGGAGAGTCGCCAGCTTGATCTTGGTGGCGGGTGAGATGGTGGCGTACGCGGGCATGGCGAGCTCATCCATGTCCATGCGCCCGTAGATCCCGGTGCCGGCATTACCAACCACCCGGCGCTGAACCTGGGAACGGAACTGCTGGGCGGAGAAGAGTACCAGGCCCAGATAGCGGCCGCGCTCCGACAGGTCGATCAGCATCTTTCTGACGTAGGTGTCCGGCCCATCGGCGGGCGCGTACTTGTTGAGCTCGTCCACGAAGACCACGACGTGGTCCACACCCAGATCGCGCCGCTCGAGATGCTCACGCAGCTTCGATACGACCCGGGCAAAGACGAGGTCCTGGGCCAAGGGGTCGAGCCCGGCGACATCGATGACGTGCATGCTCCGGTCTTCGAAGTGCCCCCAGGGTAGATCGTTCGCTACCCCATCGTCGGTGACCAGACCCTTCGACCGGGTACTGATGTTGCTCAGGCGGTTACGCACCTTGCGGATGGTGGCGAGGTGATGGGTCTTCCAGACCTCGGACCCCCTACCCAGTGCTTCCATGAAATCGAAGATGGAGCGGAAGAACTCGTCCAGGTCCGCGAAACTCTGCACCAGGAAGGCCTTTCCTCGCAGCCCTTGGTCGTGATATTCCCGCCCCACCACCCGCTCGGACAGGAAGTCGATGAAGGCGTCAGCCTTGGCGTCGATGTCGTCGCGGTTGAGGACGACCTCGGCGTAGTCCAACACCTCCCGCAGGCCCCAGACCAGCGGCTCGGTGTTGCCGGCCAGCGCCTCGTTGGTCCGCAGGCTGTTCAGGTTCACTCCGTCCGGCTTGAGCGGCGCGTAGTACCGCACGTTCTCAAAGGGTACAGGCAGCAAGCCGAGACGTTCGTATTGACGGGTGTCCTCCGGCCCCAGGGCGGCGGGCTGGTCGAGGAAGCAGAGGTCGGGCCCCTTCACGTTGAAGAGCACGGCAGCGATTGATCCCTTCTGTGCCGGGAAGTGCGTGAACAGGGAGGCCAGAATCCACTCGACCGCGCTCGTCTTCGTTGCCAGCCCGGAGACGCCGGCAATATTGAGGTGCGCCGCTTCCGGTCCGACGAGGAAGTCCGCGTCGAGGTAGATGGGAGAGTCCGTTCCGCCCGCCCGGTAGATACCGATCGGGATGCCGGTGTTGTTCTCCGGACGGAGGTACCCGTCCATGCGAAGGCCGACAGCGACGTCTTCGTCGGTTGCGAGGAAGACCTGCCCCATCGGAACCGGCTGGAGCGGTT
>JBKJZM010000303.1:0-11547 GCA_046715295.1 Gemmatimonadales bacterium
CACTTCCTGCTGCTGCCCGACATGGCGTCCCTGCGGTCCATTTTCGACGCCATCCGACTGCCCTGATCGATGCCGGCCCCGGCGCTCTCGGAGCGCGATCTCACGGTGCTCCGCTCCTTTGCCCGTCGGATCGACCCGTCCGACGCTGGGGCGCATAACAACCTCGGCGTCCTCTACTATCAAAAAGGCCTGATCGAAGAGGCCATTGTCGAGTTCGCTCGAGCGCTCGAGCTCGACTCGAAGATGCAGGTTGCCCAGACCAACCTCGAAATAGCCTACCGGGACAGCGGCCACTACGATCGCCGGATTGCGGAGCTGGGTGAAGCAGCCCGTAGCCGGCCCGACGATCGTACCGCCCGATGGGAGCTGGGCCGTGCCTACGCCACCGTGGGCCGCCACGACGAGGCGATCGTCGAGTTCGAGGCCCTGCTCGCCCACCACGCGAACGATGTTCCCACCCTGATCCAGCTGGGCCTGGCCGACAAGGCGCGGGGACGGCTCGACGCCGCCAGTGAGTGGCTGGCTCGGGCCTGCGCCGAGGCGCCCTCCAATGCAGTCGCTCGATTCCATCACGGGGAGGTCCTCTACAACCGCGGTCTCAGTGAGCCGGCACTCGCCTCGCTCAAGGACGCCATTGCGCAGAACCCCGACTACGCCGAAGCCCACTATCTGCTCGCCTTCGTGTACGGCGATCTCGGCCAACACGAAGCGGCCCGTGCAGCTACCAAGCGCGCGGTGGCGCTCAACCCGATGCTGGCGCGCGCCCAGGCCAACCTCGCCATCGTAAGTCAGAATGGGACCACGGCACCCAACTCCGAACGAAGTGCGCTGCCCACCCGCCCTGATGGACCTCAACCTGTGGCCGGCGCACCGCTGGCGCATTACAACCTCGGGGTAGCACTGCGGCAGAAGGCGTATTACGACGATGCCCTGCGCGAGTACCGGGCGGGTCTCGACGCCGGCGAGGATCGCCGGCTCAACCTGCAGGCCATGGCCGAGTTGCACCTGCTGCGCCGCGAGCTCACCCCGGCGCTCGAGCTGTATGACGCGCTGGTGAAGGAGTTTCCCGACTCTCCCAAGCTGTGGAACGAGCGGGGCGTGTGTCTCCACCAGGCGGCAAAGCGGGCCGAGGCGCTCGCTTCCTACGAAAAGGCGGTGGGAGCCGACTCGGCCTACCAGCTAGCCTGGAATAACGTCGGCGTCATCCGGGCCAGCGAGGCCTCGAGCGACGGAGCGGTGGCGGCTTTCCGCCAGGCGCTGGGTGGATCACGGCCGCTGTTCACTGCGCGACTCAATCTGGCGCTTCTCCTGTTCCAGCGGCGGCAGAACAAGTCCGCGCTGGAAGAGTATCAGCGGGCTCTCACCGAGCAGCCGACCAGTTCCATCGGGTGGAATGGAATTGGCCTGGTGCTGGTGGAGCTGAAACGCTTCGAAGACGCCCGGAATGCGTTCGGCCGCGCGGTGGATGCCGACGAGGACTTCGCGGCGGCGCACTACAACCTGAGCTTTGTCTTGAGTCAGCTGGGTGATTTCGACGGCGCCTTGCGCGAAACCCGCCGCGCGCTGGAGCTGGAGCCGTTGTACGTGCCCCAGAAGTTCTCTCTGACCATCGACCTCCAGTACGAAGACCCGACCATCGCGATCGCGCCCGAGCTGGTGGCCGATGTGAGCGGCGAGGAGCTGGCGGGGGAATTCAGCTTCGATCCGCCCGCGCTCGACCGGCTCTTCGACGAGCTCGCCCCGTCCCAGTCGGCGACACTGGTCGAGCCGGCGGATGACTCCCTTGCCGTCGTGCGGGAGCTGATCGCCAAGGGCCTGCTCGACGCGGCTGCCGCCGAGCTCAATCGGGCAGCGGTGCGCAACGCGCCCCGGGGGGCCACGGCCGTGCTTCTGGGAGAGATCTTCGCCAAGCGCGGTCTCTATGGTGAGGCCCTGGAGCGGTACCGCGAAGCACGGGCGCTGGCTCCCACCGACCGCGATGCCACCCTGGGCGAGGTTCGCGCGCTCCTGTCCCTCGGCTGGGCCGAGGACGCGTCCCCGCTGGCCGACGACCTTGCCGCCCGGCTGCCGGGGGACATCGACGTCCTGGCTGCACGGGCCCGGGTCCGGCTCGCTGTGGGCGATGCCATCACGGCGCTCGACTCCATTCGGGAGGCCCAGTCCCTCGCGCCGGGTCGGCCCGACCTGTTCCATCTCCAGGCTCAAGTGTCCGTGCGTCTGGGTGACCGTGCCGCCGCGCTGGAAGCCTTCAACGCGGCGCTCCAGCTCGACCCCTCGCTGGTCCGGGTCGGGTGCGAGCTGGGCGCGATGGAGGAGGAGCGGCGCAACTGGGCGGCCGCGCGAGCCGCCTACGAGCACGCGCTCGATTTGCTGCCTACCTACGGCACCGCGGCGCTCGCGTTGGCGGATCTGATCCGGCGGACCGAGTCTCCTCGCGCGGCGATCGCGGTTCTGGTTGGCCTGCTCGAAGCGGATCCGTACGAGCTCGAGGCCCTGACCGCGCTCGGACGGGCGCTCCTCGAGGATGGACGTACCAACCAGGCGTTCGAGGCCTTCACCCGCGTGCTGCGTTTCGATCCGGAGCACGCTGCGGCGCTCTACAATCAGGGCACCTGTCTTGCGCGGCAGCGGCGGTTCGATGAGGCGGTGCAGGCGTGGGAGCGAGTCATCCAGCTCGACCCGGACGGACCGTTCGCCACTGAAGCCCGGAGCCGGGCCCGTTCCGCGCGCGATCTGCAGCACATCTTTGCCGCGGCGGGGTGAACCGTGGCACTCGAGGGACCTCTCAAGGAATTTCACATCCAGGACGTCTTCCAGCTGCTGGATCTCGGCCGGAAGAGCGGGGTGTTGCGGGTGACGTCGGAGCTCCGCCAGACCGCCGGCACGGTGTCGTTCGAACGGGGCGGGGTAGTAGCGGCGACCCTCGGTCGCGATCCGCAGCCAATCGGTGCCCGCCTGGTCAGACAGGGCAAGATCTCGGTGGACGACCTCGGGCGGGCTCTCGCGCTCCAGCACTCAGGTGACTCGCGCCGGCTGGGTGACATACTCGTCGCCGGGGGCGCCATCCCGCGACGGGAGCTCGACCGCCAGCTCAAGGCGCAGATCGAAGAAGCCATCTTCGAGCTGCTGGGCTGGTCCGAGGGTTATTTCCGCTTCGAGGACGGCGCCCCTTGCGAAGGGGTCGTCGAAGCGCCGGTCCGGATTCCGACCGAGGGCCTCCTCATGGAAGCGGCCCGGCGCAGCGACGAGTGGTCCCGGATCGAGGACAAGGTGCCCCACCTGCGCGTGGTCCCCCGGCTGCCGCCGGCGGACGCGGCTGCCGGTGAGCGACTCGACCTGACGCCGTTGGAGTGGGAGGTTCTCGCGGCCGTGGACGGCGAGCGGGACCTGCACGCGCTCGCCGCCGCCCTGGGACGGTCGGAGTTCGATGTGGCCCGCACGGTTTACACCCTGACGTCGGCCGGCGTGATCGTGCTCGACAGTGGAGGCACGCCGGGGAAGGACAACGGGGCGCCCCAGATCTTGCTTGCCCCGGTCCGGCAGGCGCTGGCCCTGGGGGAGTACGAGAAGGCCGCCAGTGCACTCCAGGAAGTGCTGCGGTCCGACCCGCTCATGCCGGAAGCACGCCGCCTGTTCGGTGTCTGTCAGGCGGCACTGGGCCGCTTTCGCAGCGCGGCGGAAACGTGGAAAGCCTGGGGTCGCCTGGGCACGCACACCCCGGCTGAAGAGGGTCTCTTGCCGGCGGTCGATCGGCTGAGGCAGGCGGCGGAGACATTGGCTGAAGAGCTGGAGAGTTACCGTGACTGATGACATACGCGCGTTGACGGCCCGGCTGGCCGACGAGCCGTCCAGCCTTGCCTTCCTGGAGCTGGGTGAAGCCTTGCGCCGGCGGGGCCAGCTCGAGGCTGCCTACAAGGTGACTCGTGGAGGACTGAGCCGGTATCCTGGATTGGCCGACGCCCACGATCTCCTGGGCCGCATCCTCGGTGACCAGGGCGACCTTGCCGGCGCATTCGATGCCTGGGCCGATGCCTTGCGATTCGACCCAATGCGAAGCGGGGCGCTGAAGGGCATCGGGTTTCTCTACTTCCGGGCCGGTAACGTCGATGCTGCCCTCGAGCATCTCCAACGCGCAACCGATATCGATCCCGACGATGAATCAATTGGCCAGGCGCTCGCCCGCGTGCGGACGGCGGCCAGGGCTGCGCCGGCCGGACAGTCCGAACCGGCAGGAGAGACGCGCGCACCGGATCCGGTGCCGGCTGCTGCGGTAGAGGACGGCGCCGCGACGTCGCTGTTCCCCGGCCCCGAGAACGGGGATCAAGGGATGATGCTCGTGGACGGGAACGGACTCCGGCTGAGTGGCAATCTGCGCAGCCCGAGCAACGAGGAGGTGGGCGACCGCGTCGCCGCCGAGCTGGCCGGTGTATCCAAGGAGGCCACGCGTACCGCCAAGCTGCTGGGACTTGGCGCCTGGTTGGCCATCGCGGTGGAATCGCCCGAGGGTAACCTGTTCCTGGTTGCCCCCACGCCCAGCACCGTCCTCCTGACCATGCGGGATCCCTCGCTGCCCATGGCCCGGCTGGGTCTGATTGCCGAGCGCGCCGCGCGGGACGCGCGCACGTGGCTGGGGGTGCAGGAATGAGCCCGACCAACGCGGTGCTCGAGCGCGTTACCCGGGTGCCGGGCGTCCGGGGGTCGTTGCTGATCTCCGGCACCGATGGGCTGGTGGTGGCCGAACGACTGATGGATGGCATCGATGGCCGGGCCATCGCGGCGCTGGCCGCCAATCTGATTCAGCGCCTGGTCCGTGCCACCGCGGGGGCCGGGATGCGGATCCCGACCTTCGTACATCTGCGCGGCAACACCGGGTCGGTGCTGGCCGCACCGGGCCGGAACGACCTCGTCCTGGTAGCCCTAGCGGGAATCGATGCGAACCTGGGGCTCGCCCGGGTGGAGATGCTGGACGCGGTCGGTCGCCTCGCCTGATGCGTGCGCTCGAGCCCTGGGTTGAGCCGCCGCTGCAGACGTTCCTCACCGAGTCGTCGGCGAGGCTCATCCTGTTGATGACCACGTCGGGTCAGGTGGTGGCCCAGCATGGCTTCTCCCGGTCCTTCGAGGTGATGACGGCGGCGGCGCTGGGATCGGCCATCGTGGCATCGACCGAGGAGCTGGCCCGCATCATGGGTGCGCCCCGCTTTGGGGCCGTGGTGCATGGAGGTAGCCGGCAGAGTTGCATGCTGTCGGCATTCGGAACCCCGCGAGGCCGCTGGATCGGCCTCGTGGTCTTCGGGACCGAGACGTCGATCGGAATCGTGCAGCTGTTTTTCGACCAGATGGTCGAGGAGCTGGTGGGAGCGGCGCCCCGGGAACAACCGGCTCGTGCGCCGCTGGCGGAGAATTTCGAGCACGAGCTCAATGCGAGCCTCAAAGAGCTTTTCGGACGGTAACGTCGATGTCACTGGTCAACTTCACCGCGCGTGAAATCACCTGCAAGATCGTCTACTACGGCCCGGGTCGCTCCGGCAAGACGACCAACTTGCAGTATGTCTACGGCCGGGTTCCCGAATCCCGGCGCGGCCGGATGGTGTCGCTCGCTACCCAGACCGACCGCACGCTCTTCTTCGATTTCCTGCCCCTGGAGCTGGGCAGTATCTCCGGCTTCACTACCAAGTTTCAGCTCTACACCGTGCCGGGACAGAGCTACTACAACGCGACCCGTAAGCTGGTGCTCCAGGGAGCCGACGGGGTCGTCTTCGTAGCCGACAGCCAGGCCCGACGATTCGACGACAATCTCGAGAGCCTGCAGAACCTGCAGGACAATCTCCTAGGGCAAGGGGTAGACATCCGCCAGCTTCCGGTGGTGTTCCAGTACAACAAGCAGGACCTGCCGCGCGATCTGATCCTGACTCAGGACGAGATGGACGACGCGCTGAACTTCCGCTCGGTCCAGAGTTTTTCCGCCGACGCCCTGCACGGGGCTGGCGTGTTCGAGACCCTCAAAGGCGTTTCGGAGCTGGTGCTCAAGAAGCTGGCGGCCGGGAGCCAGGTCGCGTGACAGCCACGCTCAACCCGCTGTACCGATTCGACACCCTCGTGGTCGGGGCGGCGAACCGGTTGGCGTTTACCGCAGCGAAGGCGGTGGCCGAGTCGCCCGGCACGGTCTACAACCCACTCTTCGTTTACGCCCGTCCCGGCCTGGGGAAGACCCACCTGCTCATGGGGATCGGGCACGCGGCGCGCGCCATCAACCCCCGTGTATCGGTGGAGTATCTGACACTCGACGAGTTCGTGGAGTCGTTCCACGCCGCCATCGCGGCGGGGCAGGGTGAGGCATACCGGAGGCGATTCATTGACGTCGATCTCCTGCTGGTGGACGACGTGCAGTTCCTGACCCACCGGCGGGAGATGCAGTCCGAGCTTCTGCGACTTACCGACGCCCTCCAGGCGGCCAATCGGCAGATCGTGCTCACCAGCGACCGCCCACCCGCCGAGATCGAGGCGCTGGACGAGCGACTGATCCGGCGTTTTGCCGGAGGGCTGGTCATCGATGTGGCGTCGCCGGACTACGAGACCCGGGTAGCGATTCTTCGGCGGAAGGCCGAGGAGCGGAGGGCGAGCTTTGGTGGGGGAGTGCTGGAGGCCGTCGCCTCGCTTGCGATTGACAACGTGCGGGAGCTGCTGGGCGCGCTCAACCGGCTGGTGGCGTTCCAGGCGGTGAGCGACACTCCGCTTCAACCGGCCCAGGCGCGAGCCCTGGCCGGCGGGTCCGATGCCGTCGAGGCGGCCGCACCCGAGCAGCAAGCGCCAGACGAGTTCAGCGACTTTCTCTCCGACATCACCGCCACCGTCGCTCACCAGGTTGACTCCTGGCGCACCAAGGTGGCCGCGGCCATTCTGCGCTGGGAAGGCGAGGGGTTCAGCACCACCCGGATCGAGGCCCTCCTCCACCAGGAGATGACCGTCGACCCGGAGGAGGTGCTGCGCAGGTTCGAGGCTGACGTCGCCCGGCTTCGGACTCTTCACGCCGAAGCGGCGGAGCTGGCGCCCGACCTCGCCGGCTCGACCGCCTTTCGGGACCCGGACGACATCGCCGGCGCCGAGGCCCTCACCAACCGGGCTCGCCAGGGCGCCCACCCGCCCCCGTCCCCGTCGCCTCTCTGGAAGCTGGAGGAGCTGGTCGAGGCCGCCGGCAATCGCATGGCCCTGCAGGCGGGCCGCGTGGTCGTGGCCGAGCCGGCCACCCGCTACAACCCACTCGTCATCGTAGGTGCGAGCGGGGTTGGAAAAACCCACCTGCTCCACGCACTCGGCAATGCCCTCGCAGCCGCGGGAAAAAGTCCGGTTGCCTGCCTCAGCGCCCACGAGCTCACCAGCGAGCTCATCGACGCCATCGATCGCAACGCCGTCGGCGCCTGGCGCGCGCGCTACCGGGCCGCCGCGGCCTTCCTGCTGGACGACGTGCATCTCCTGGCCAACAAGGATCGAAGCCAGGATGAGCTGTTCGTGCTGTTCAATTTCCTGATCGAGTCCGGCCGACAGATGATCTTCACCTCCACCGTGCCGCTGTCGGATCTGACCGGCGTGGAAGCGCGCCTCAGGACACGGCTCGAAGGGGGCCTGGTCGTCGATCTGCCGGCGCCGGATCGGGAGATCAAGCACCAGGTGCTCGAGCGGCTGGTCCAGGCGAAGGTAGGAGCCGCCGATGGCGAGCTGGTGGATTATCTCGGCTCCCGTCCGGCAGAGTCGGTGCGCGCGGTGCACGGGTTGTTTCAGCGAGTGCTCAATGCGGCTGAATCGCAGGGCGGCACTCCCACCGTGGCGCTGGCGCGCCAGGTGCTCGAGGCCCCCGCACCCAAGCCGTCGCGGCGTCCGGTAATCACGCGCTCGAGCGGGGTCGTCGCGCCGGCCAGCGGAGCCAAGAGCCGGGAAAAGATCGTCTGGGACTGGCCCGATGTCGGTGACCGCATCGTCGAGGAGTGGCGCTGATGGCCATCAAGGGCAGCCTCAAGGAGGCGAGTCTCCCGGACGTGATCCAGCTGCTGTTCCTGGGCCGTCGCACCGGCTGTCTTGCCCTGGCCGACCGCCACAACTTCGGGACCATCTATCTGGACGAGGGGCAGATCACGTTTGCGACCATCGTCAACCGCCGGGATCGACTGGGAGACCTGCTGATCCGGAAGGGGCGGATTACGGCCGAGCAGCTCGAGCGGGCCATTGCGGCCCAGGAAGATGACCGGGAGCACAAGCTGGGCGAGATCCTCATCGGACTCGGTACACTGACCCGAGCCGAGCTGGAAGACTACATGCGCATCCAGATCGAGGAGGCGGTGTATTACCTGTTCACCTGGACATCAGGGACCTTCAACTTCGAGGCCGGCCTCCGGCCCGAGAGCGAGGACTTCCTGGTCCGCATCAGCCCCGAGGCGCTGCTGCTCGAGGGGGCACGCCGGGTGGACGAGTGGAGTCTCATCGAGAAGAAAGTGCCCTCGTTCGATCTGATCTTCTCGGTCGATCAGGATCATATTGGCCAGTCGGCCCCGACCCTCTCAACGGAGCAGCAGCGGCTGCTGCCGTTGATCGACGGCACTCGCGATGTGCAGCAGATCATCGACCAGTCCGGGCTGGTCGAGTTCGACGTGGGCAAGGCGCTCTATGGTCTGATCACCGCCGGCTTCGCCCACCGGGTGGGCACCTCTACCGCGGCCGCGCCGAAGGCCAACGACAGCCGGGTGGATGAGCATCGAAATCTGGGGGTCGCCTTCTACAAGGCGGGGATGCTGGACGAGGCGCTGCGGGAGTTCCGGCGGGTCACCGATCTGCGTCCGTCCGACAGCACCGCCCCGCTTTTCCTCGGCTTGATCGCGATCCGTCAGGCTCGGTGGGAGGAAGCGGCGGTGGCGTTGCGGCAGGCATCCGAGGCCGGAGTACCGAAGGCGGCGGCACTCCACAATCTGGGGTTTGCCCTGGAGCAGCTGGGACGGCTGGACGAGGCCGAGGCCGCGTATGGTGACGCCGCGGGCCGGGCCCGTGAGGATCCGCGCATCACGCTCGGCTGGAGCATTGTGGCCCTCAAGCGGGGTGACCACCAGGTGGCGCATGCTCGCCTGGTGCAAACCCGCGAGCTGCTCAAGGCAAAACCCGCTCCTGCCCTCTGGTATTGGGCCGCCAGTCTGGCCTGTGCCGGCCTGGACGACGGGGAGGGCGCTCTGCAGGCCGCTCGAGACGGCGTCGCGGCGTTTCCCAGTCATGCGGTGCTGCAAAACAATCTCGCCGTGTTGCTCGAGTTGAGCGGCGATATCGGCGGAGCCGAGGCGATGCTGCGTGCGGCGCTGGCCGAAGACCCCGCTCTGCCCCAGGTGTCCAAGAACCTGGCTGATATTCTCTACCGCAACGGCCGCTACGAAGAGGCCGCTGAAGCGTATGAACGGGCTGCCAAGCTCAATCCCGAGCTGGGCGACGACCTGTACTTCAAACTGGGCAACATCGCCTACAAGAAGCGGGATCACGCCCGGGCCCGGGAGAGCTGGGCGCAGGCCACATCCCTCAATCCGGGGCATCAGCTCGCGCGCGCCAACCTCGAGATGCTGGACCTGGCGCAATGATGCCTGCGGATGACGCCGCCTTCGCCGCGCTCACCCGGAAAATTTCCCGGGAAGCGGGGCTGACCCTCGATGCCTACAAGGACAAGTGCCTTCGCCGGCGCATTGCGGTTCGCATGCGCGCATGCGGCGCCCACACTTTCTCGGACTATCAGACGGTTCTCGATCAGAGTCCGGCCGAGTATGAGCGTTTGAAGGACGCGATCACCATCAACGTCACCCGCTTCTATCGGAATGCCGACACCTGGAACCTGCTCCGGGCCGGACTGCTGCAGGAGGTCTGCGCAGGAGACAGCGGCGAGGTATGGGCATGGAGCGCCGGCTGCTCGTCGGGCGAGGAGCCGTACACCTTGGCGATGCTCATGGCCGATCACTTCGATCGCCAGGGTCGGCCGGAGCGTTTCGGCAGGGTCACGGTCGATGCCACCGACATAGACCGGCAATGCCTCGAGCGGGCCCAGGCGGGCCGCTACCGGCGCGACGCCGTAGGCGAGGTTCCGGCAGATCTCGCCCAGCGCTATTTCGAGGACGAGGGTGACGACTGCCGGGTGATCGAGCGTGTGCGCCGGCGGGTGGTCGTGCGGGCGCTCGATCTCAGCAGCGAGCCGCCACCGAGGCGCAATTACCAGCTCATCCTGTGTCGGAATGTCGTCATCTACTTCGAGCGCGCTACTCAGGAGCGGGTGTTCCTGGCGTTTGCCGAGGCGCTTGCCCCGGGTGGAATCCTGGTGCTGGGAAAAGTCGAGACCCTGTTCGGTGCCGCCCGCGACCGTCTGACCTTGCTGGACCCGCGCGAGCGGGTCTACCGGCGCACCGCATGAGTGGCCGGGAGGTACTCGTGCGGGTGGCGGACCTGCGTTGCGGGCTGGCCGATGACACCCTGATCACCATCGGCCTCGGCAGTTGCGTTGCCATTCTGCTCTACGATGCCGAGGCCAGAGTCGGAGGCCTGGCCCACATCCTTCTGCCATCGCCGGCGTTGAGCCGGAGGGATAAGAACCCGGCCAAGTTTCCCCAGACCGCGGTGCCGCGGTTACTGGAGCTGATGGCGGCGGACGGAGCCAAGCCACAGCGTATCACCGCCCGTCTGGTCGGCGGCGCCAGCATGTTCGCAGCCCTGGCGTCACCGGGAACCATCCAGATGGGCGAGCGTAACCTGGTGGCGGCAAGACAAGTGCTGGACACCCACCGGGTCCCGCTCGTCGCGGAAGCGGTGGGAGGGGACTTCGGCCGGACGGTCCGCTTTCGGGTCTGCGACGGCCAGGTTCAGATCACCACGGTGTCCCATGGTGTCCAGCATCTCTGATCTCGGCCGGGTCCTCGTGGTGGACGACAGTCCCTTCTTCCGCCGCCTCCTCACCGATGTGGTAGACGGCTCGGGCGAGTTTCGAGTGGTAGCCACGGCCCGAGACGGAATGGATGCGCTGCGGAAAGTGCGGGAGTACACCCCCGACGTGGTCCTGATGGATATCGAGATGCCGGAACTCGATGGACTCGGCGCCATCGGATACATCATGGCGGAGTCACCTCGCGCCATTGTGGTCGTGAGCGCCCACGTTGGTCCGGGGGCGGCGGCGGCCATTCGAGCGCTCGAGCTCGGCGCGGTGGATCTGGTGGCCAAGGAGGAAGAGCGGGGGACGGCGGCCACGGCTCGCTTCGCGGAGCGCTTGATGATTGTGCTCCGGGCGGCACGGGTCGCGGAGGTCAAGCGACTGGCAGCGCCGGAGCGGCTCCAGCGCGAGGTCGTTCCTGGACCGCAATCCACCGCCACCGGCGTGGCCCGGCTCTGCGTCGCCATAGCCGCCTCGACTGGCGGCCCGCGTGCACTGGCGGAGATCGTGCCCCAGCTCCCCATCGGATTCGATGCCGCCGTGCTCATCGTACAGCACATGCCACCGAAGTTCACCCGGAGCCTGGCCGAACGGCTGGCGGCCCAAAGCCGGTT
>JBKJZM010000304.1:0-19106 GCA_046715295.1 Gemmatimonadales bacterium
TGCGCTGGACCATTCGCGACAGCCTCACGGGGGCCGAAGGAATGGCGTTAGATTGGCGGGTACCCCGCGACAAGCCGATCGTCGTGCGGCTGGTGAATGCCAAGCATGTGCTGCACCCGATGGGGCATCCGATCCATCTTCATGGACAGCGCTTCCTGGTGATCGCGCGAAACGGCGTCGCCAATGAAGATCCGGTCTGGAAGGACACCGTGCTGGTTCCGGCCGGCGGCACGGTGGATCTGCTGGTGGATACGAGCAACCCCGGGCGCTGGATGCTCCATTGCCACATCGCCGAACATCTCGAGTCGGGCATGCACACCGTCATCACCATCGAGTGACCACGTCTCTCCCAGGAACTCATCGCATGCACAAGGTTGCGTCCGCTCTCTCCGCCCTATCCATCCTTTCCGTTCTCTCCGCCTCCGCTCAAACTCCATCCCCAAATGTCCAACGTTTCGTCAGCGTCGACGATCCAACGATCGCCCTGACCCATGTGCGGGTGGTGGATGGCACCGGCGCCGAGCCCGCCGAAGACAGGACTGTGGTGATCTCCGAGGGGCGGATCAGCACCGTGGGGCCTGCCGGCACGACCCGGCTACCTGACGGCGCCAAGGTGATGGATCTGAGCGGACACACGATTATGCCCGGAATCGTGGGACTGCACAATCACACTTTCTATACCACCAACCTTCGCTCGGTGCAGAGCAACGCTACCGCCCCGCTGCTCTACCTGGGCAGTGGAGTCACCAGCATACGAACCACCGGGTCCCACTCCCCTTATGCCGAGCTCAACCTGCGGCGCCTGATCGATGCCCGCCAGCTGGCTGGGCCGCGGATGCACGTAGCCGGACCCTATCTCACCGGCGGCGAGGGAACCGGGAGCATGCACAAGGTGAACACCGCGGACGCCGTGCGCCGGGTGGTCGACTACTGGGCCTCCGAGGGCGTGACCTGGCTCAAATTTTACACCGACGTGAGCCGCGAGGTCCTGGGCGCCGCCATCAAGCAGGCGCATAAGCGGGGAGTGAAGGTGACCGGCCATCTCTGCTCCGTCAGCTTCCGCGAGGCCGTGGCACTCGGCATCGACAACCTGGAGCACGGACTGTTCGTAAATACCGACTTCGATCCGGACAAGAAGCCGGATTTCTGCCCGCCTGATGCCCTCGCCAAGCTCGCCAGCCTCGACGTAGGGGGGGAGGAAGCGAAGGGCACCATTCGGGAGATGGTCGCCCACAAGGTGCCGATGACCTCTACCCTGGCCGTGTTCGAGCTCTTCGTGCCCAACCGGCCACCGCTGGAGCCGAGGGTGCTCGAGGCCATGGCCCCTGACGTCAAGGCGGAGTACCTGACCAGCCGTGCCCGACTGAGTGAGCCCAACTCGTTCGGGGTCTCCCCCGAGGTCTTCCGCAACGCACAGCAGTTCGAGTTGGCGTTCGTCCGAGCGGGAGGCCTGCTGGCTGCCGGCGTTGACCCCACTGGGAACGGCGGTGCGCTTCCCGGCTTTGGCGATCAGCGCAATTACGAGCTGCTGATCGAGGCCGGCTTCACCCCGGTGGAAGCCATTCGAATCATGACCCTCAACGGCGCCATCGTGCTGGGTGAAGACAAGCGGCTGGGCAGTATCACCCCGGGTAAGCTGGCCGATCTGGTCGTCATCAAGGGCGACCCGATTGCCCGGCCGGCCGAGATCCGGAACGTGACCATCGTCTTCAAGGATGGCGTGGGCTACGATTCCGCCAAATTGATTGAAGCCTGTCGCGGTCTGGTGGGCATCCGATGAACAACGCACTCTCCGCGGCCGTCCTTGCCATGGGCCTGGCGCTCGGCGGATGGTTCGTGGGGCACGGCTTTGCCCGGGGACGGACAGCGAGCCGATACGTCGAGGTGAAAGGCCTGGCCGAGCGACAGGTGGCCGCGGATCTGGCGCTCTGGCCGCTTCGCTTCGTCAGCACAGGCGACGACCTGGCCGTGGCCCAGGCGGAGATCACCAAGGATACCCGGGCGGTCTACTCCTTTCTTGCCCGGCACGGCATCGACACCGCGGCGGTCCAGTTGCTGGCGCTGGAGGTTTCCGATGCCGAGGCGAACCGCTTTCAGTCTGAGCGGGGTGGCACTCGGTTTGTCATCCAGCAAACGGTGATGGTCCGGTCGGATAAACCCCAGGTCGTACTGGCTGCCAGTCAGCGGGTGAGCGAGCTGGTGACTGCGGGGGTGATTCTCTCTTCCAGCGGGGAGTATGGAGTTGGCGGGCCCACCTTCGTCTTCACCAAACTCAACCAGCTCAAGCCCGCAATGGTGGCGGAAGCTACCGCCAACGCCCGGGCGGCCGCCCAGCAGTTTGCCGCCGACTCACGCACCACGCTGGGGGATATACGGTACGCGAACCAGGGCATCTTCGTGATCTTGCCGCGAGATCAGGCGCCCGGGGTCAACGAGGGTGGTCAGCTCCAGAAGATCGTGCGGGTGGTCTCGACCGTGCAGTACCTTCTGGAGTGACTCACATCCCCCCGGCAGAGTGGCTCTCCTCCGCGCACGGCAGTTCGCTCTTGCAACCTGTAATCCCAAGTGAAGCATCCGCTCACTGACGTGCGCTCCGGCGAGTCCACTTTCTGCCGCGCCCCAACCCTATCCCTCGTGGCTCATCGATTCTCCTCTCCCGTCCGGCGTTTCCGCCTGATGAGCAACCAGGCGCACACCGAGCCCCCCAACGCCAGCGCCGCAGAGAGGAGCATCACCAGCCGGAACGCGTCCACAAACGAGCTCTCGATAGCAGCCCTGACAGCCGATCTGAGCCCGGGCGGCAGCGAGGGAGGCGCCTCTGCCGCCGCGAGCTTCTTGCGCTCGTCCGCCAGGAGCTGTTGCACCTCGGGCGAAATGCCCATCGCGGTCAGCCGCTGCCCCAGCGCTTGATTGAAACGTTGGTAGGCGACGATCCCAAAGACCGCGATCGACAGCAGCGAGGCCGTGCGAGAGACGGCGTTGTTAATGCCGGACGCCAGCCCCGAATGCTCGGCTTCAACCGCGCCCATGACCGTCGTGGTGAGCGGCGCTACCGTCACCGCCATCCCCAGGCCGAGCACCGTTATGCCGGGAAAGAAGGTGCTCCAGTAGTCGCCGCCTGTGCCCGGCAGAGCCAGGAGCGCGAACCCCAGCGCGGCGACCAGTGGCCCAACGATGAGCGGCCCCCGGGCTCCGTAGCGATCGATCAGCCTGCCGGCCCAGCCCGACAGCACCGAGATCAACACGATCAACGGCATCAAGGCCGCTCCTGCCGCGGCCGGAGAATAGTGATGGACCTGAATCAGATCGAATGGGAGAAAGTAGAGGGCGCCGCCCAGCGCGGCATAGAGTAGCAGGGTCAGCAAATTGGCTCCCCTGAAAGTGCGCGACCGAAAAAGACCCAGGGGCACCATCGGGTGGGTCGAGCGGGCTTCCACTGCAAGGAAGCCGATCAGCAGGAGCGCCCCGCCACCGAGGCCGGCCAGGATGAGAGGGTGGCCAAATCCAAAGCGCGGTGCCTCCAGCAAGCCGAAGACCAGGCCACCCAGACCCAGTGTGACCAGGCTGGCGCCGGGTAGGTCGAGGCGCCGGGCGCCGGGGTCTCGGGTTTCGGGTACATACTTGAGGGTGGTGAACAGAGTCAGCGCCGCAAGAGGCAGGTTGAGCCAGAAAATCGCCCGCCACGATCCTTCCTGAATCAGCCACCCGCCGAGGAGTGGCCCGATACCCGCTGCGCCGGCGGAGACCGCCGACCACCGGCCGATGGCACGGCCGCGCCGCTCCGGCGGAACACAGGCGCCGATCAGCGCCAGGCTTCCGGGCACGAGGAGTGCCCCGCCCAATCCCTGCACGGCTCTGCCCAGAATGAGCCACTCGATGTCGGGGGCCAGGGCACAGGCGAACGAGGCAGTGGCGAAGAGGCCGGCCCCCAGAGCAAAGACCCGGCGCCGACCCAGCTTGTCGCCGAGCGCGCCGCCAAGAAGGAGAAGCGCCGCCATAACCAGCGCGTAGCTCTCCACCACCCATTGGACCTCCGTGGCCGTGGCGCCGAGCGCCTGCTGAAGGGCGGGAAGCGCGACGTTCACCACGGTCCCATCGATGAACGCCATGCTGGAGCCCAGGATACTGGCCACCAACACCCAGCGCTCAACCTGCCGGCCCGCGGAAGCCGTTGGATTATGCGTCACGTCCTGGCCTCTCCGTTCTTGACTCACCGGAACTTAGGTGACACTATGGCTCAGGTTTTCCTGCCGGGCGTTCGGACAGCAACCCCACGAGCCTGAGTTTTCGGGACGGAGCCGACATGCCGGCCACTCCGGTCACCAATCTTACGAGCGTCGATTACGCCGTCATGGCGATCTACTTCGTCGTGGTGCTCGGCGTGGGCTGGATCCTCCGTCGCGTCATGCGCACCAGCAGCGATTTCTTTCTGTCCGGCCGGTCCCTCCCGGCGTGGATCACCGGCATCGCGTTCATCTCAGCCAATCTCGGCGCGCAGGAAGTCATCGGGATGGGGGCGTCCGGCGCCAAATACGGCATCATGACGAGTCACTTCTACTGGGTCGGTGCCATCCCCGCCATGGTGTTCGTGGGGCTGTTCATGATGCCGTTCTATTACGGGTCGCGCGCCCGCTCGGTGCCCGAATATCTCCGGCTTCGCTTCGATGAGAAGACCCGGACGCTGAATGCCGTCTCCTTCGCCGCCATGACGGTCTTCTCCTCCGGCGTCTCGATGTACGCCATGGGCAAACTCTTCAACCTCCTCCTCGGGTGGAGCTTCGACGTCAGCATCCTGGTGTCGGCGCTGATCGTCCTCTCGTACGTGCTACTGGGCGGGCTCACCAGCGCCATCTACAACGAAGTGCTCCAGTTTTTCCTTATCGTCTTCGGTTTTGTCCCGCTCGTCTGGCTCGGCCTGGATGCCGTCGGAGGGTGGGACGGCCTGAGCGCTCGGCTGGCGGAGGTCTCAACGGCGCGGGGCCTCCCTGCCGACGCTTACACGTCCGCCTGGGCCAACGTCGGCGACGCGGCACAGAACCCGGTGGGCGTCGAGTGGTTTGGACTGGTGATGGGGCTCGGGTTCGTGCTTTCGTTCGGCTACTGGTGCACCGACTTTTTGGTGGTGCAACGTGCCATGGCCGCGGAATCGATGACGGCGGCCCGGCGCACGCCGCTCATCGCCGCCGTTCCCAAGATGCTGTTCCCGTTTCTCGTGATCCTTCCCGGCATGATCGCCCTGGTGCTCGCCGCCGAGCATGCCGGTGGCGCAGGCCAGGGCCTCATCCCCGCAAAGCTCACCGCTGCGGGAACGCCGCTCCTCGACAGCGCGGGCCGCATGGTCCTGGACTATGACCTGGCCACCCCGATGATGCTGGTGCAGCTCTTCCCCGCGGGTATGCTGGGGCTCGGACTCACCGCCCTGCTGGCCTCGTTTATGTCGGGCATGGCGGGAAACGTCACCGCCTTCAACACGGTGTGGACCTACGACATCTATCAGAGTCACATCCGCCGCGGTGCCTCGGATGCGCATTACCTGATGATGGGACGGATTGCCACCGTCGGTGGGATCGTGCTGGCGATCGGTGCGGCCTATCTGGCCAGCGCGTTCAACAACATCATGGATCTGCTTCAGCTGGTCTTCGCCTTCGTCAACGCTCCGCTGTTCGCCACCTTTGCCCTGGGGATGTTCTGGCGCCGCAGCACCGGGCACGGCGCCTTCACCGGCCTCCTCTCCGGCACCATCGCCGCGGCGATTCACCACGGGCTCACGCTCCCCGCCGGTGCCCACCCCGGAGTGAAAGGGGGCTTCTTCGGCGCGCTGCATACGTACCCCAGCGAGCTTGCCCAAACCTTCTGGACCGCGATCATCGCGTGGACGACGTGTCTTGTGGTCACGATTCTCGTGAGTCTGGCCACCCGTCCCCGGCCCGAGGAGGAGCTGCGGGGTCTGGTCTACTCGCTCACTCCCCGGCAGAGCGATCGGGGGCTGCCCTGGATCCGGCGTCCGTGGGTGCTGGCCGTGGCCGTCCTCGGGCTCACCCTGGCCCTGAACTTCGTGTTCTTCTAAAGGTTGTCATGAGCGGATCAGCCGGACTGGACGTGCGGGTGCCGATCGGGGGACTATTCACGGCTCTGGGCCTGCTCCTCGGCGGGTATGGCCTGGCTACGGCCGGAGATCCGTCTCTCTACGCCCGGTCCCTGTCCGTCAATATCAACCTGTGGTGGGGGCTGGTAATGCTGGTGTTTGGATTGACGCTCCTCGCTGGGGTCTGGCTTTCCCGCCGGAGACTGGCTGACCGGCCGCGTTGAGAGCGCAGGACCTCGCAGTGGGCCGACTTCCCTGTTGACGGGCCCACAAATAGGTGACACTATGCTCAGGGTTGTCCCGCACCTGCTTCCCGGAACGATCCATGCGCCCTGGCGCTCCCCCCATCGCAGTCCCCGCTTTCCTGAGGTATGCTCGATCGCGAAATTCTCGAGAAATTGGAGGATGCCGCTTATGATCTGGAGCTTCAGTTCGGCTCGACTCACGTCCCTGCCCCGCCTCATCAGCCTGACGGCTGCGTCTCTGCTCCTTCTCTCCGCAGGCCGACCATCGACGGCAGCCGCGCAGGTCGCTGACCGGACCGGCAGCATAGCTGGGACTGTGGTGGACGAGGAGGGATCCGCGGTTGTCGGCGCTCAGGTGTACATAGACCGCCCCTCGCTTGGTACCCAGAGCCGGACAAACGGAGAGTACGTCCTCGAGCGGGTGCCGACCGGCACTCACACGCTTCGAGTCCGCATGCTCGGCCTGAGACCGGAATCGGCCAGCGTCACTGTCGCAGCCAACCAGCGTACCATTCAGGACTTCACCCTTCGCCGCGATCCGCTCCAGCTCCAGACCATGATCGTCACGGGGACCCAGTCGCCGCGGACGAATCTCGCGGCCAGCGTGGCGGTCACCACCCTCACCGCGACCGAGATTGAGGCCGCCGCCCCGCGAAGCACGACTGAGATGCTTCGCTACGTGCCCGGCTTCACCCGGGTGGAGAGCTCGGGTGGCGAAGTCAACCAGAATATCACTATGCGTGGCATTCTCGGGGTGGAGTACGTCGCGTTCCTGGAGGACGGGCTCCCGGTATTCCCCACCATGCACACCTTCTTCATGAACGCCGACAACCTGTTCCGCTTCGACACCAACATCGAGCGGATGGAGGTGGTACGGGGAGGCAGCTCTCCGCTGTTCGGATCCAACACGCCGGGCGCCATCGTCAACTTCATCAACAAGACTGGTGGCGACGTGTTCGGTGGCACCATGCGCGCTACCGGAGCGACCCAGGGGTTGGCCCGGTATGACCTCAACCTGAACGGGCCATTCGGGAATGACTGGCGGTTCAACGCGGGTGGCTTTTATCGTTACGACAATGGCGTGCGTAGTCCGGGCTTCCCCGGGATCCGGGGCGGCCAGCTCAAGGCAAGCGTCACCCGCCTGCTCGACAACGGGCACATCCGCTTTTCGGTGAAGCACATCAACGATCGCAACCAGTTCATCCTCCCCCTCCCGTTCGCCGATCCAGCTAACCCGGATTACGTCCCCGGATTCAGCAACTACGGCTCCATGAACACGCCGGAGGGCCTGGATCTTCGGATCACAACGCCGGGGGACGATCTGACGCTGCCGCTGGACAACGGGCTCAAGACCGACGCCACCTGGTTCACCGCGGACGTGTTGCTCGACCTCTCGAACGAGTGGACGCTGCAGAATACGGCCCAGGTCATGCGGAACGATCAGGAGTGGAATGCGCTGCTCCCCTTCAACGCCTTGGCGGCGCAAGACTACATCACGGCTCCCACCGGCTCGGGCGGGCTTGGTTTTCCAGCCGGCAGCACCGGCCAGTACTTCTTCACCAACCATGATGACGCTCTGGGGAATCCTCTGCCCTTCGACACCCCGAACGGCCTGGTTGCACCCGGTGGTGAGTGGCACGTGGAGAAGCCGCTCACCGCGGTTCAGAACCAGCTCTCGGTGAGGCGGAGCTTTGGTAAGCATTCACTGTCCATCGGCGGATACTTCGCCAACTACACCCAGGACAATCGCTGGTTCTTCACCGACATCCTGACCGACATTCGAGACAACCCGCGCTTCCTCGACCTGGTGGTCACTCCCGCGGGCGGCGGTACCCCGGTGAACGTCACCCAGAACGGCTTCCGGAAGTACCTCTCGAACTACGTGAATGGCACGGGCCAGACAACCGTGGTTTCCGGTGTCGTCGGTGGCGAGGTGCAGCTCTCCGAACGGCTCCGCGCCGACCTGGGCATCAGGGTCGAATACAACACCTTCGTCCAGCGTTCGGAAAACACCTCCCCTGTCGACCAGGACGGTATTCCGGCCACAACCTATAACAATATCACTTACGGGAATAACAGCTTCAGGAACTTCGATCGAGACATCACCGACTGGTCCGGCTCGGTGGGACTGAACTACCGGGTCAACGACAACGTGTCGGTCTACGGCTCGGGCGCCAGAGGCTACAAGATGCCCGCGCTCGATGAGTTCCTCAACGCGTCGGCCCAGGCCCAAGTGGACCTGTTCGACTCACGCGAGGTGCAGGCCGGGGGGCTGGGGGTCAAGTATGCCTCCGGGCGGGTGGGGGTGACGCTGAACGGTTTTTACACCAAACTCAAGAACATCATTGGCCAAGGTGCAATCGTAGATCCAGTCACGGGCGCCACCACGTGGCGAATCACGGCCGATCCAGAAGCTCGCTCCTTCGGTGCCGAGGTCGAAGCGGTCGTCAGCCCGGTTGAGGGGCTCCAGCTCCAGGGCAGCGGCACCTTGCTCAAAGGTGAGCAGGGCCCTGGTATAGACAGCCTGGTCGGCGTGCGGCTCGGTGGCGTGCCGACGACAATCGGCAACCTGGCAGCGCACTACTCGCCCAGGCAGGCAGCCGGGCTGCAGTTCAAGGCCGACTGGCATTGGGTCGGGTCCCGTCTCACCGAGTCCCCGCGAGACCGGATCGCCAACACCGAGTTGCCCTCCTACAATTACTTCAACTTCGGCTTGGGCTTCGTCATCCCGAACTCAGGGGCTAGAGTCAACGTCGACCTGCTGAACGCATTTCAGAGCAAGGGCCTGGAGGAGGGAAACCCACGGCTGGTCGGCGCCGGCGGAAGTCAGATCTTCCTGGCCCGACCCCTCCTGCCTCGGCGCCTCCAGGCGTCGATCGAGTATGACTTCGGAGGCGGCAGGTAGTCGCGTAACGAAACGAAGAAATCGCAGCACCGGCGGCGGGCCACTGTGGTCGCCGCCGGTCTGCTAGAGGAGACTAGATGAGAGCTGTCACGACGCTCCTGGCGGCGCTGTGCTCGACGCACGCGCTGCTCGGAGCTCGTCTGGAAGCGCAGCAACCGGGCGGCACCACGGTGGACTCCTCCTTCCTCCTCACCAGCGGAAATCCCCACCGTTCGCCCTCGCCATTCATCGGCAATGGCCGCCTCGGCGTCGTGATCCCGCCATTGGGAATCGGCGCCGCCGCGTCCTATCGGGCGGGGCTCTACGAGCACGCGCCGGACGACGTGCCGCGCATCGTATTGATCCCGGCCTGGAATGCCATCGAAGTCTTCGACGGCGATCGCTGGATCGAGATGAAGCCCGCACCGGACAGTGCGGTGCGCGCCTATCGGCAGACGGTCGACATGCGGACCGGAACCGCGCGTACCGGCTATGCCTGGCTCAACGGAAGTCGACGCACCTCGGTCCAGGTTGAAGCCTTCGTCTCCCGGGCCGACCCCAGTCTGACGGCGGTCCGCCTGGACCTGACCCCGCAGCAGACGGGTCGGATGCGTGTTCGGTTCGCGCTGATGGGGTGGCCTCCTCCCCGGCGCCTGGCTCTCGCCAGGTTGGAGCGGTCCAACCCAGCCTGGAAGCCCGCCGATGTCTGGTATCCCGGCCAAATGATCGTACAATCGAGGCGCGCGGAACCCGGCCCCCGTGGCGCCCTCGTCTCGATGACCTCTACCCCGCTGGGCCGGACCACTGTGCTGGCGCAAGCCCTGGCCGTCAGCTGGGCCTTCGATCTTTCCCGACCAAGCACCACCACAACCGCCTCAGGCGATACGGCACTGGTGGAGATCGCCTTCGATGCGTCATCCGGCCGCACTTACACCTTTACTCAAGTTGGAAGCGCCGTGTCCTCGGATGAAGGGCCCCGTCCGCTGGAGCGCGCCACCAGGGATGTCGGACAGGCTCGATCCCGCGGATTCGAGCGGCTGGTCGCGGACAACGCCCGCGCCTGGCTGCGCCGCTGGGACACGGATATCGAGGTGGACGGAAGTCCCGAGATCCAGCGGGTGGTCCGCTCGATGCTCTTCTACCTGCTTTGCAGCGCGGACTCGGGCACCGGGCTCGGCATTCCGCCGATGGGACTCTCCAGCGGGGGGTACTACGGCCACATCTTCTGGGACTCCGACACCTGGATGTTCCCCTCGCTCCTCCTGACCCACCCCGACGTCGCCCACTCGCTGGTGGCCTTCCGCGGGCGCACCCTCGCCGCAGCTCGTGAGAACGCCCGAGCGAACGGGTTCCGCGGGGCCATGTATCCCTGGGAGGCGGATGAGCGGGGCGAGGAAACTACCCCGCGGTTCGCTATTCAGAATGCGCGCTCCGAGATTCACGTCACCGGAGACGTGGCCCTGGCGCAATGGCAGTACTATCTCGCCACGGGCGACTCTACCTGGCTGGCTGGGGAAGGTTTTCCCGTCATCCGCGAAACCGCCGACTTCTGGGTCAGCCGCTCGACCTGTGGCTCCGACGAACGCTGCCACATCGAGAACGTCGTGTCGGTGGCCGAAGGCCTCATCGGCGTGACCGACGACGCCTACACCAATGCCGTCGCTCGGAAGAATCTGGAGATCGCGGCCGCCGCGAGTAAGCGTCTCGGGAAGGCGGCAGACCCGCGCTGGAGCCTGCTCGCCTCCAGGCTGCATTTGCCCTATGACTCGGTGAGCCAGTTTTTCCGAACCTACGAGGGCGCCCCTGACTCCACTCTCGGCTGGGTCACGCCGCTCCTGAGCTATCCGCTGGCGGTTCCCATGACGCCGCGAGCCAAACGGGCGCAGCTGGAGCAAGCCTTCGCCCAGCTGCTGAAGGAGGGTCCCGGCGCCATGATGGGCTCCACCATCCTCGCGGTGGGCGCTGCAGAGCTGAACGACCAGGCGATGGTGGACTCCCTGCTGCCGTTCAGCTATCGGACTCATCTGAAGGGTCCGTTCCTGATGCTCTCGGAGACGCCCACCAACGACGCCGTGAATTTCGTCACCGGCGCCGGCGGCTTCCTGCAGCAGGTAATTTACGGCTGGACCGGGCTCCGGCTGGGAGAGCGTGGGCTGGAGCCGGCCTTTCCACCGGTCCTTCCATCCACCGTAAAGCGGCTTGTCCTTCGGAACATCCAGGTGCGTGGCCAGCGCTACGACGTCATCGTAGACGCGTCGGGACGCCGCATGGTCCCGAGCCAGCCACCAGCCCAACGATGATCGTCCAGGGGGTCACCCTAGCCCTCCTCCTGATCACGCCTCTTGGGCCTCTGGTCGCACAGACTCCCCAACCCGGGCGGCCGGTACTTCCGGTACTCGACTTTCCGGAGCCGGGTCTCGATGACGCCGCCGCGTATCAGGGATACCAGACCCGCTTCTATCGCGACTCGAAGCAGAACACAGTGCAGATCTACCTGGAGCCGAGGAGCGGCCGGGTGGTCAACCTGTGGGCGAATGCGGCCAATGAGAGCGCCGGGTTCACGGTTCGCGACGCCCGGGGCCGTCCGGTACGGGTGACGTGGGGGGCAGAGGCCGCCCAAGTAATGGACCGCGCCGGCCAAGCTCCTCATGGCCTGGAGTACCAGCTGGAGGCAGCGGCACCGCAGATCGAGCTCGGTTGGTTCGTTGTGGGTTCGATGCGCATCGAGCGCGACTTTCAGTACGGCAAGCGACACCTGCGGCCGTACACCGCGTCACCATTTCAGGTGGCCGAAGAGTCATTACTGGTGGCGGCCGTAGCCCGGCTTTCCGACGAGGAGCAGGAGCGCCACCTTCAGGTACTCCGCGCCGGTACCGTTGCCGATCTCAGCGCCCGACTGCATCCCACGTTCACCTCGCCCGGGCCCTTATCGTCAGATACTCAGACCATGGTACGGGTCGCTCGACCAACCCTCGACAGCCTGGGCATGCTCGCGCTCGAGCTGCGCGCGGATCCTCGCGAGGTGACGATGCGGACAGCACGCCGCACCGTCACCCTTCGCAGCCGTTCGGGGTCGCCTGTCCGGTTTACGGTGCGGGTGCTCACCTCCGCAGGCTCGCTCACTCCCCTGAGGCGAGGGGACATCTTTAATCGGGGATTTCTCGGTTTTCTCGCAGCGGCGCGCAGCTCCAAGGGCAAAGCCGCTGAGGTCCGCTATCGCAGGCTGGAGCGCCAGGTGCGCGGGGTCGAGCTCCTGAGCTCGAAGGAAAAGCTCATGGCCGGCCTGCCGAACTTTGCAACCTACTTCGGCCGCGACATGATGATGACCGCCCTCATGATGCGGCCCATCTGGACGCCAGGGATGTCGGAGCACGTGATCGCGAGTGTCCTGCGGAAGCTGGGCCCGAATGGCGACGTAAGCCACGAGGAGGCCCTCGGTGGCCAGGCGATCCGGGAGAATGCGGTGATTTACGACTCACTCGTCACTGGATACTTCCGCGCCACGCAGGCTGGGCGCCGGCCGCAGGCGGACAGCCTGCTGCAGCAGGCCCGTGCGGTTCTGGGTGAGCTGCAGAAGACACGCGAGAACTACCATATGATCGACGACGAGTTTCAGCTGCCCGTGCTGGCGGCGCGATACCTCGCCGATGCCGCGGTTACGCCGGACCAGAAGCGCACCTTCCTGTTGGACAGCGCCGATGGGCGGGGCTCCCGGGTGGCGCTCCTGCTGCGCGAAATGGCACTGCTGGCGGCGTGGACTCGTCCTTATGTGGAGGATCCCCGGGCGACCACACTGGTCAGTTTCCCCAGTCGCGACGCCACGCACTGGCGATCCGCCAGCTGGCGCGACAGCGATGCGGGCTACGCCGGTGGCCGCTTCGCAATGGATGTCAACGCCATCTGGGTCCCTCAAGCGCTGCAATCGATCGGGGTGATTCTAGCCGCCCTCCCCGGGCTCGGGATCAACGAGGACGACATCCACGGCATTGCACGCACGATCGGGGGCACCCAGCTCGCGGCATACCTGGCCAACCCGGCATCTCTGGAACGGGCCATCGAGACCTGGAAGAGTGCTCGGCGCCACTTCCAGGTGACATGGGGACCGGCGGAAGTACGGAGGAGGGTAATGGCCAAGCTGGCCTGGCTTCCTCCGGCGGAGAAACGCTACTGGCAGAAGATCATGACCAAGCGTGGTTCCGGAGACTCACTGTCCTTCCTTGCGCTTTCGCTCGACGCGGGGGGCAAGCCCATCCCGGTGGTCAACACCGACCCGGCGACAGGTCTTTTTCTCGGTAGCTCAAGAGAGCCGGAGACCGTGCTCCAAGACGTCGCCCCTTTTGCCCTGCGGTACCCGGTAGGTCTCCTGGTGGATAGCCTTGGTCCGCTCGTGGCCAACGACGCATACGCCACCCGACAGGTATGGGACCGCTTCGCTGCCGACACCTACCACTCACCGAGGGTGGTCTGGGGACGGGAGGTGAATCTGTTGTTCCTGGGACTGGCCAACCGCATCAGGACGGCAACCGACGCCGGACGGCCTGGCGACCCCGGGCTCGAATCGTACGTCGGCACTCTTCATGACGCGCTCCGGGGCACCACCAGGGCGGTCGAGGCGTCCGGTCTGGGGCACAACGAGCTGTGGAGTTATCGCATCGAGGGAGGCCGTCTGCGGCCGATCAGGTATGGCACCAGCTCGGATGTGCAGCTCTGGAATACGACGGATCTGGCAGTAGAGTTCGTACTATCGACGCTACCAAGGCGGCACTAACCGACCCTTCGTCCGGTCTCTATCTCAAACCAGTGCAGCCGCGCCCGATCGAACTTGACTCCCACCACCCGATCTTCCTCGATCACCGGCTCGGGCGGCGTCACCACTCGCAGCTCGGCCCCATCGCCCCGGGCACCCATCCGTAAGTACACCAGCAGCTCGCTGCCTCTCGGCTCGACCACATCCACCCACGCATCCGCGTCCCCCGCTCCCTCGGCCACGATTGTCAGGTCGTGTGGCCGTACGCCCAATGTCGCCGCTGCGGGTCCTCGATCCAGCCCGGGCACGGCGCCAGCCGGCAGGAAATTCATCCCCGGTGACCCCACGAACTCAGCCACGAAACGATTGGCCGGGTGGCGATACAGCTCCATGGGTGGGGCCACCTGCTGGAGGAAGCCGTCCCGCATGACGGCCACACGCCAGCCCAGAGTCATGGCCTCTTCCTGGTCGTGGGTGACGTAGACGACGGTGGCCCCGAGCCGGCGGTGCAATCGCGCCAGCTCCGCCCGGGTCTCCACCCGCAGTTTCGCGTCGAGGTTGGAGAGCGGCTCGTCGAACAGGAACACCTTGGGTTCCCGGACGATCGCCCGTCCCAGGGCCACCCGCTGACGCTGCCCACCGGAGAGCTGCGCCGGCCGGCGGTCCAGTACCGGCTCCAAACCGAGGGCCCGGGACGCTTCCCGCACGCGCTGATCGATGACCTCGCTCGCGGTGCCGCGCATGCGGAGGCCGAACGCAAGATTTTCCCGCACCGTCATGTGGGGATAGAGCGCATAGGTCTGGAAGACCATCGCAATGTCGCGATCCTGGGGCGGCAACCCGGTCACGTCGCGACCGCCGATCAGGATCCGTCCCGCGGTAGGGGTCTCCAACCCGGCGATCATCCGCAAGGCCGTGCTCTTGCCGCAACCGGATGGTCCTACCAGGACCATGAACTCGCCGTCGCGGATCTCCAGGTCGAGTCCCTTGGCGGCTACGTGGCCATTGGGGTAGGTCTTGCCGATACCCTCCAGACGAACCAAAGCCATGGTTACCCTTTCACCGCGCCGGCGGTGAGCCCCTGCACGATCCGGCGCTGGAAGGCGAGCACGAGCAGCGTCACCGGCAACGTGGCGATAACCGCCGCCGCGAGAATCTGGCCCCAGGGGACCTGGTACTGTCCTCGAAAGAGCGCGATGGCCACCGGCACGGTTTGCCGCTCCGGCCCGAGCGTAAAGGAGAGCGCGAAGAGAAATTCATTCCAGCTGTACACGAAGGTAAGAATCGCGGTGGTTGCGATGCCGGGCACTGCCAGGGGCACGATCACCTCCCAGAACGCGCGCAGCCGGCCCGCACCGTCCACCATGGCTGCTTCCTCCAGCTCCCCCGGAAGCTGGCGAAAGAAGCCCACCAGCAGCCACACGGTCAGTGGCATGGCAAAGGTCAGGTACGGCAGGACCAGCCCGGGGTAGGTGTTGATGAGATGGAGCTCCCGCAGCAGCAGGTAGAGGGGTGAAATCACCGAGATCTGGGGGAACATGCCCACCGCCAGGATGGACCCCAGCAGCAGGGCCTTGCCCCGGAACTCGAGTCGAGCGAGCGCGTAGGCGCATAGTGCCCCTAGCGATACGCAGAACACCGTGGTGGACCCCGCCACGATGAGCGAATTACGAATGGGAAGCCAGAAGTTTCGCTCGGTGAACAGCGCCCGATAGTGATCCAGTACCAGCTGGCTCGGCAGCAGCGATGGCTCCTGGAATAGCCTCGACTCGGGCGTGAAGGAGGAGAGAATGGCCCAGTAGAATGGGAAGGCGCTGCCCCCCACCAGAAGGGCGAGCACAATGGCCGGCCACCAGCTCCGCGCCCTCAACGCTTGGCTCCAGTCAGCTCCGCGCCCAGCAACCTGATGTAGATGATCGCCAGGCAGAACGTGATCAGGAATACGATTACGGAGAGCGCCGACCCGTAGCCAAATTGTAGATTCTGGAGCAGCGCGTTGAAGGTGTACAGCGCGATCGGCTCCGTGGAGGTGCCGGGACCTCCGCCGGTGAGGGCATAGATCAGGTCGAACACGCGGAACGCATCGAGCGTGCGGAAAATCAGCGCCACGAGTATGGCGGGCTTGAGCAGTGGCAGCGTGATATGCCGGAACTGCCGCCAGGCCGAGGCACCATCGATTCGCGCGGCCTCGTACAGCGAAGCATCGATATTTTGTAGGCCAGCCAGGAGAAGCAGAGCCACGAAGGGTGTGGTCTTCCACACGTCCGCCAGGATCACCGGCACCCAAGCCCCCGTCGCGTGAATGAACCACACCACGGGCTCCTGCAGCGCCCCGATGCCCACCAGCATGCTGTTTACGATGCCGGTCTGACCCTCGAACATGAAGCGCCACAACAGGGCCGACACCACGGTCGGAATGGCCCAGGGCACTAATACCGCGGCTCGGACCAGGCCCCGGCCGCGGAAAGCGCGGTTCAACGCCAGCGCCAGCCACAGGCCGATGATCAGCTCGAGCCCCACACTGGTCACCGCGAAGAACGCCGTGTGCCCGAGGGCGGACCAGAAACGGGGATCCCCGAACGCCTCGATATAGTTATCGATCCCCACGAACGGCTTGCCCAGCCACGGCATTCGGAGATCGTGGAGGTGGAGCGATTCCCACAGCGTCCAAACCAGAGGGAACAGCGCAACGAGCAGGATGGTCAGGACTGCAGGGAGAACGAGCGCCCAGGCTACCCGAGCCTCCTGGCGCTCGATGCTGGACTGCGGATCAGCGCCGGGCAACCGGCTCTCCCGTACCCAGCCCGACCCGGTTCAACAGACGTTGCATTTCGACCTGGGCGCGGGCCAGCGCCTCAGCGGGCTCGGCTTGGCGCGTGAGTGCTCGGTGGAGATGGATCTGCAGGATATCCGAGAGCTGGGTGTACATCGGCGTGACCGGCCGGGGAATCGCGTACTCGATGATGCGCCTGATCGTCGCGGGTGGGATAGCCAGTCCCGACGCGAGGCCGGGATCATCGTAGACCCCTGGCCGGGTGGGAAACTGTCCCACCACGCGGGCCCGCTCCCGCATCTGCTCCGGCTGGGTGAGATAGTTGATTAACGCCCAAGCGGCTTCAGGGTGCTCGGTCCGCCGGTTGATGGCCAGTTGCCCGCCCCCGATAGCCGACGTTGGCGGCCCTCCCGGCCCGGCCGGCATCGGGGCCACCGAGAACTTGCCGGACACCCGCGACTGGGAGCTGTCCTGCATCAAGGGAACCGGATAGGGCCAGTTCCGCATGAAGACGGCCTCGCCATTCTGAAAGGCGAACCGGCTTTCTTCCTCGTGCCAGGTGAGTACCGTCGGTGGGACGATACCGTACTGGTAGATCTCCGCTCGCATTTCGTTCAACGCCCGGAGCCCTTCCGGGGAATTTACCACCACCCGGCCACCTTCGAGTATCCGACCACCATGGGCGCCCAGGTACTCCAGAAAGTTCACCACCAGCCCCTCGTAGCGGGCGCCTTGCCAGACGTAGCCGTATTTGATCCCGCGTTCTTGCTTCGCCCGCTGGGCCTTCCGCACCAGGTCCGCGAAGGTAGCAGGGGGCTCGGACATGAGGTCGGTACGCCAATACAGCATGCCGACGTCGATGAACCAGGGCAGCGCATACAGGCTGTCCTGCCACCGGTTTGCCGCGATGGTAGAGGGAAAGAAGGCCGTGGTGTCGGGACGAAATTGATCGAGGGGGAGGATCCATCCTGCGGCTGCGAACTCGGGAGTCCAGATCACGTCGAGCTGGAGAATGTCCGGATCGCTTGCGCCCGCATTGAGCCACTGCACATAGAGCTGGTGCTTCTGGTCGGCCCCATCCGGCGTCACCCGCTGGACGACCTTGATGCCGGGGTTCTCCTTCATGAATCGCGACAGCTGCCGAACGAGAACCTGCCCCTCGGCCCCGAGCGCGCTGATGGGAAAGGTGACCACCGCCGGTCCCGGGAGCGAGCTGCCACCGCCGCAGGCAGAAGCCAGCAGGGCCGTGGTGAGAATGCTGGTCACCCGTCGGCTAGGCAATCAGGGGACTCCTCGACGGAAATTATTCTGCGGGAAGGCTCTTGGGTACCCACGTGTATACTGGTGCGGGACCGGCCGGTGCGCCAGCGGGACTCCTCTAGCGGCCCCGGAAAATCCGGGAGGAGCTGCCCTGAGCCACGTTACTCCGCCGAAGCCGATGGCGTGGCCGCCGGCTGCACATGGGGCTTGAAGATCCGGCGCCAGACCTTCTGGGCCATCCACGAGCGGAGGTTGTCCAGGATCTCGTAGACCGTCGGGATGACAAGTAGAGTGAGCAGGGTGGAAGTAATGACACCCCCGATCACCGCGCGACCCAGGGGGGCCCGGAAATCGGCACCCTCTCCCCTCCCCAGCGCCACCGGGATCATACCGGCAATAAGCGCTATGGTGGTCATCATGATGGGCCGGAGCCGGATCCGACCGGCCTCGATCAGCGCCTCCCGCAGCGGGGTCCCGCGTTCGTGCTCCCACTTGGCAAAGTCGATGAGCAGGATCGCGTTCTTGGCCACGATTCCCATCAGCAGGATGACCCCGATCAGGCTCATGATGTTGAGCGTGTCGCCGGTGATGATCAGGGCGAGCACCACGCCAATAAGCGACAGCGGCAGCGAGATCAGGATCGCGAGCGGATCGAGGAAGGAGCCGAATTGGATGACGAGAATCAGGTACATCAGCAGCACCGCGGCGCCGAGCGCGGTGAAGATGCGGGTGAACACCTCCTGCTGGTCTCGCGCTTCCCCGCCCTGCGTGATCCGGTACCCGGGTGGGAGCCGGAGGCTCTCCAGCGTGACATTGATGTCTTGGGTGACCTCGGTCAGAGAGCGTCCCTGCACGTTGGCCTGTACATTGACCACGGTCTCCCGGTTGAGGTGGTTGATCTGCGCCGGACCGATTCCCTCGCGGATGCTGGCTACCTGGCCCAGCGGCAGGGTCACCGGCCTGCCCTCGGCACCATCAATAGCCAGCGGCAGCCGCTCCAGGTCTATCGTCCGCCGCCGGGCCTCCGGAGCCAGCCGCACGGTTACGTCGCGCGTCTCACCGGTGGGGTCCACCCAGTCGCCCGCATCAATTCCGGCAAAGGCCGGCCGGAG
>JBKJZM010000305.1:0-9807 GCA_046715295.1 Gemmatimonadales bacterium
GCTCAGTCGGCTCGGTCGACGGGGCGTGGGGGGCCGGCCCGCCAACATTGGAGCCGGGCACGGCCGCGCCGGAGACCAGGATGGGCCGGGGCGGCCAGCCCTGGTTATCGATCTTCGCCACCCAACCAAGAAACGCGATGACCTCGTTTATCTCGTGGGATGAAAGCTGGGGGTTCGGCATGAGCCGCCGGTCACGGGCCTCGGAGTAGAACTTCGAGGGGTCCTTGAGGAACGCCTGCAGGTAGGGCACTCCCCGGTGCTCGGTGATCTTAGTCAGGTCGGGCGCATAGTAGGCGCCTTCGCCCATCAGTGTGTGGCAGTTCACACAATTCTTTCGATGCCACACGTGCTTGCCCGCGACGACCGCAGGGGTAATCTGATCGGCATGGGTCAGGCGGGGAAACTGCCGGTGGCTGTCGACCGTGAGAACGAGGAGCACCAGCGTTGCGGCCAGCGTGCCGCCAAGAAAGAAGAGGCGGGTCCCTCGCTTGGTCATGGACGACCTCCGCGGCGGAGAAGGATTGTCGCCTCAGACCCCGATGGCGCTGTAGTTGGTGACGCTGATCACGACGGCGTAACCGGCCGTGAGGGCGAGGACCGCCAGCACCACCAGGCAAAGCACCTTGGTCAGCGTCGAGTCGGGCGTCATGGGATCCAGGTGCAGGGTACTTCGGCTCGGTCAGCGGACCGATGCCGCCGGTCGGGGCAGGAATTCCAACCTATTACAACCATCCGAACTCGTCCAGTCCAGATGCAGAGTCCGACAAAGATGATCTGGAACTATGCGATTCGAGATGGATGCTGGTGCCCTTGGACGGTGAAGTAGCCTGCCCGCTGCGGCAGGGGTGAAACCCTGAAGGAACTGTCCTCATGGTCATTGAAATGCGCAGCCGTAGGAGTAGCTGGAACTCTGCCGCCTATCCAGTAGGTCCGGCCATTCACCCCAGCCGTGACGCCCTCGGCGCGAGGCCCGAGCATCTCGACCCCGCCGGTAAAGCCGCTGGCAGCCATAGCGACCTTTCGATGAGGCTGCGCTTCGCGAACCGACTGGGCGGGGGGAGATCCACGGCATGGTTCGGAGCGTTCTGGATAGGAGCCGCCTCGTCGAAGCTCAGAAAGGGCCTCCATGGCACCCCCTCCAGGAGGAAGAGCCCGTATGCACAACAAAGCGATTGCCGGCGCGGTCGCCGGCCTGCTTGCCGGAGTGGTGTTTGGGATCATGATGCAAATGATGAAGGCGCCCACCCCAGACGGTGGGCAGATGCCAATGATGGCCATGGTGGCGATGGTCGTTCGCTCCGAGAGCCTGGTGATCGGCTGGATCTACCACCTCTTAAACAGCGCCATCATCGGTGGGCTCTTCGGGTGGTTGCTCGGTGCCAAGGCAGAAGCGAGCCCTGGCAGCGGCGCCACCTGGGGAGCGGTATGGGGTCTGGTCTGGTGGGTGCTCGGCGCGCTCATCCTGATGCCGCTCCTGCTTGGCATGCCGGCGTTCGCCGCGCTCCGGATGCCGCCGATGCGGCCGGTCGCCATGGGAAGCCTCGCCGGCCACCTGATCTACGGCGGCATCCTGGGAGTCGCCTACGCGCGGCTCCGCCGCTCTGCCGTAAGACACGCTCCTGTGCCGGGGACTGCGCGGGTGCCGTGAGGGCCGCTCGGGGGATGAGGAGCTAAGGGGAGAACCGGCTCAGGGCTTGTGGCGTTAGTTAAACGAACCTTTCCAAAGCGTCACCCAATGCGGATTCTTTCCTCGGCCCTCGTCTGGATCGCAGCCATCTCTCTCCCCGCCCTGAGCGGTGCCCAGGGATCGCTGGTTCAGACGACCGCCACGGACGGCGTGCCCCGCCCCGCGCCGGCCTGGGGCAACACGAGCTGGCTCAAGGCAGAGGCTCCGATGCGGCTGGATCAGCTCCGGGGACGCGTAGTCCTGCTTAACTTCTGGGTATTCACCTGTGGCAACTGCACGCGTACCGTTCCGTCGCTGGTGGAGTTCGACAGCCGGTACCGGCGTGAGGGGCTGACCCTCATCGGGATCCACACCCCCGAGTTTCCGCCCTACGCCGGCGAGCACGACAGGAGCAACGTCGCCAAGGCGCTGGCTCGGTACGGCATCTCCTATCCCAATGCCCAGGACAATGACCGCCGAACATGGGATCGCTATGCTATCCGCTATTGGCCGACCTTCGTGCTGATCGATAGACGCGGCCGGATTCGGTATGAAGGTGCTGGCGAGTTTCACGTCGGTGACCGAACCTATCAGGCGTGGGAGCAGCGCATACAAGCGCTGCTCGCCGAGTAGGACGGCGCCATGCGGCTGCCGCACGCGAGCCTCCTTGCCGTAACCGCGTGCGGATACTCCCCCGCGCCGGCTCCGGTACACCTCCAGGCGGGGTCACACGGACGGGAGGCAATCCTGGCCGTCGTCCCAACCGATAACCTGCGCATCAATGCTCGGGTGCCGCCAGCGATCGAACTCGCCGCCGGTGGGCTCGTCCGCCTGGCGCGAGGACGTGTCACCATGGACTCGAGCTATTTCTTGGAGCCACCTTGGGAGGTCCGTCCGCCAGGAGTTCCGATCCGCGGCACGCTGCGGGTCAGCTTCTGCCGGTCCGACGAAAGGGTGTGTCGGTCCATAATGCTTCCGGTCGATCTCCCGGAGTAGCCGTGTCTACGCCTTATGCCGACTGAGTGTGCTTAAACCGGAGCGCTCGGGGGGTCGGGCACGCGCCGAGTCGTCCGAGCCCGGGCGCAAGGGGCTTCTGGTTTCGGAGCGGGAGGCCTCACTCCGGCAGCGGCTCGTCGCCCGCGATGAGCAGGCGTTGGTCGAGCTGGTCGAGCTCGCGAGCCCCTGGCTCCTCAGTGTCGCCCAGGCCATGCTCCAGGACCGCGACGAGGCGGAGGAAGTCGTGATGCACACGTTTCGCATCGTCTGGGAGACCGTCGCGCTCGAGACCGGAGGTCATGCCGGCCTGATGCCGTATCTGCTCCGCGTCGCGCGCCACCGGGCAATCGACCGGTTGCGGAGCCGGCGGCGGAGTGAGCGAAAGGTCGCCGCGGCGGCGCTGGAATGGGGCCGGCAGAGCGTCGCTCCCGTGGAGCCAAACGAGGCGGGACATCCGGGCTGGCAGGTGCACGCGCAGGTACACGAGGCCTTCGAGGCGCTACCGGCCGAACAGCGCATGGCCGTGCAGCTGGCCTACTTCGAGGGGCTCACCCAGTCCGAAATCGCCGCGCGGCTCGGGATTCCACTGGGCACCGTCAAGACCCGCCTGCGACTCGCCTTTGATCGGCTGCGTACGGCGTTGGCCGGCCTCAAGGACTGGGTTCTGTGAAAGCGCACGATTGGTTCGTCGAGCATCGCGTGGAGTATGCCACCCGCATCCTCGATGGCGATGACATCGCGACGTTCGAAGCTCACCTGGTCAACTGCGAGGATTGCCGGCGTGAGGTCTCCCGGATCGAGACGGAGCTGGCGTGGCTGCCCATGAGCTTGCCCCCGACCGCTCCACGCCCCGGGCTGCGGCGGCGCATCATCCAATACGTCCTCGACGGCACCAGGGCCCCCGGACCCCGGTGGCTTCTGCCGGCTGCGTTAGCCGCGTCCGTGTTGCTCGCCTTTGGTGGGTGGGCCGCCGGACGCCAGCGGGCGCTGGCGCTGGAGACCGAGGTCACCGCACTGCAGGCCCGGACGGCAGCACTAGAGGACACCCTGTCCGTCATGCGAGGTGCTGGACGGATACTCCAGACCAGCGTGGAAGTGGGAGACCGGCGCGGCGGCCTCGTCATCTTTGCCGACGAGACGACGCACCGTTGGAGCGTCGTGGTTCATGGCCTCCCGCCTGCTCCCCCTGGCACCGGCTACCAGTTCTGGTTCATCTGCGCGGACGGAATGGTGCGCGGCTCAGCGATCCTCGTTCCCGGTGCGGGGTCGACCATGTTTACGACCGGGATGCCGGAGACTGGCGGTGCCGTGCTCGGAGCGGCGCTCACGGTGGAGCCGCTCGGTGCCGCAACGGGTCCACCGCAGGGCAAGGAACTCGCCCACCTGATGCTGTGAGCTGACGCTCCGCCGGGGCCATGATCGAGCGGACGGGAGGGGATGGACGGAATGGGTTTCTTGCTACTTCGTTTCACGGCGGCTCGCCGGTGGTTCGGTGCGTCCAGACGCCGCACGCGCTCGGAGCGGGTCCACAGCTGCCCAAAGTCCGTTGGATACCCCATGAATAAGCCCGCCCGGTGCGAGATCACCAAGCGGGGCGAGCGGTTGAGAAAGTGGGCCTGGGTAGAGTTGAACTACCGACCTCACGCTTATCAGGCGGCCACCGAGGGGCCTGGAATCCGACACCACAACGCTATTTCATTGACAGACCGCGCGATCTGCCCGGATTGCAGGCGTGAGGTGCCGTGGCTTTCCGGGATCAATCGACACCACAATCGACACCACGAGACCAAGTCCGGTCGAAGTTGGCGCCGCGCCACTCGGTCCCGTGGGGTAGTCCTCCACGCACGTCTAACCGCCCCGGACCGACTCAGCCGTCAGGAAGCGCGGCAGGCAGTGGCGCTTCTGCCAGTATCGAAAGATGCCTTTTTCGGGGCCGGCCGCTTGATCAACTTGGCGTCGATCTACGCGACAGTCGGCGAGCCCGATGCCGCACTCGAGCAGCTCGAGGCAGCACGGAAGGTCCCGTCGGGGATCTCGCTTGCCCGGTTGCGGCTGGATCCGACGTTCATGCCGCTCCGGGGCAACCCGCGTTTCGAGCGACTGGTGGCGGGGAGGTAGGCTCCCCCGGTCTTTGGCACGGACATCCCTACGTGTCGGGACCAGGATCGCCTCTCCCGATCCGCAAACCCGCACCGTGGCCTGTCAATCTTCCGCTAACACGTCTTCACTCGTTCGGACGTTTCACGCGGCAGTGGAGTAGCGTCGCCTGACCGGCGACAAGGATCTGAGAGCAAGTTCCTCCCATCTCCTGCTCCACAGCGGCGTGACTTACTGCTCAATATGCGACTTACAGCGGTAGCAAAGTCCGCACTTTGACACCTCAATCCCGAGCTCGTGTCGTCCGCTGCCGGGGTCCTTCCACCTCCACTCCGGGTTTACACTGACCAGCGCTGATCCAACGCTTGATTCATGGCCAGCCTTCATGCGAAGGGCATCGCTGAGCGCCATATGAGCTCAGCCGAAAGCCGGTTGCGCTGGCGAGAGTCACGCCGTGCTACCAGATTCGAAGGGCCTCCACCCGCCTGGCTCTGGCTGAATTTCATTTCGCGGGAAGACCCGCCATATCACGGAGCCGAGTCCACTCCTCCGATGCAAGCTGAGCAGCTGGACCGTCTCAAGGCCGCCTTGGCCGACCGCTACCGTTTCCAGCGAGTGGTCGGAACCGGCGGCATGGCCACCGTGTACCTCGCCGAGGACTTGAAGCATCACCGCCAAGTCGCAATCAAGGTGCTCAAACCCGAGCTTGCCGCCATCCTCGGACCGGAGCGGTTTCTGCGGGAGATCGAGATCGCGGCGACGCTGAACCATCCGAACATCTCGCCGTTGTACGACTCCGGCGACGCGGCCGGGCTGTTGCACTATGTCATGCCTTACCTTGAGGGCGGGTCGCTCCGCGAGCGGCTGAATCGCGAACGACAGCTTTCGATCGAAGACGCCATCCAGGTGACGCGCGAGGTAGGCGATGCGTTGGCGTACGCCCACTCGCGCGGAATCGTCCATCGGGACATCAAGCCCGAGAACGTCCTGTTCCAGGCGGGACATGCGGTGTTGAGCGACTTCGGGATCGCGCGGGCGGTGAGTGTTGCCGATGGGAGGAACCTGACCGAGCCCGGGATGGCCGTCGGCACCTCCACCTACATGAGCCCCGAGCAGGTGAGCGGCGGCCCGGACGTAGATGCCCGGTCAGACATTTATGGGCTGGCCTGTGTGCTGTACGAGATGCTCGCGGGCCAGCCGCCCTTCACCGGACCCACGGCGGAAAGCGTCATGCGCCAGCACCTGGCGGCGGCTCCGCCTTCCGTGTCCGTCATCCGTCCAGCGGTCCCGGGGCCGGTGGACGCAGCTTTGCAGCGGGCGATGGCAAAGACGGCGGCGGATCGATTCACCACGGCCGCGGCATTCGTCACCGCACTCACGACCGCGCGACTGGCGCCTGGTACTCGTGCGCCCACGACGTCGCTCGTCGTGCTGCCGTTCGCCAACCGGAGCGCCGACCCCGAGAACGAGTATTTCAGCGACGGGCTCTCGGAAGTGCTCATCAACGCACTGAGCAAGGTCAACCATTTTCGGGTCGCCGCCCGTACGTCCGCGTTTTCCTTCAAGGGCCGGGACGTGGACGTGCGTGAGGTGGGTCGAACGCTCGATGCGGCGAACGTGCTCGAGGGCAGCGTTCAAAGGGTCGGCAATCGCATACGCATCACGGCGGAGCTCATCAGCGTCCACGATGGCTACCACCTGTGGTCGGAGCAGTACGATCGAGTATTGGCCGACGTCTTCGCCATTCAGGACGAGATCACCCTGGCGATCGTCGACGCATTGAAGCTGCAGCTCCGCGCCGGCGAAGCGACGGCTGTCACCAAGAGACACACCGAGAACGTGAACGCGTATCAGTTGTACCTGAAAGGCCGGTACTACTGGAACCAGAGGAGCACACCGGCGTTCCGAAAGGCCATCGGCTACTTCGAGGCTGCGATTGCGGAAGATCCGGGCTACGCTCTCGCGTACGCGGGGTTGGCCGATGCCTTTGCGCTGATCGGGGACGCTGGCCACACCGCCGTTCCGCCGAAGGAGGCCTTCTCCAAGGCAATGGCGGGGGTGTTGCGAGCATTGGAGATAGACGACGAGCTTGCCGAAGCCCACACGTCGCTGGGGCACCTCAAGATGCATCAGTTTAAGTGGGCAGACGCCGAACGGGAATTCAAGCGCGCCATCAGCCTCAACCGAAATTACGCGACAGCGTACCACTGGTACGCCATCTATTTGGCGCTGCAGGGGCAACTCCACGACGCGATCGTGAGCATCCAGAGGGCACTGGAGCTCGATCCGGTGTCGCGCCCCATCAACACGGATCTCGGCGTGCTCTTCTACTATGGTCGGCAGTTCGATCGAGCCATAGCGCAATACCGGGCGACGCTCGAGATGGATCCCGGCTTCAGCCGGGCATACGCGGGGCTCGGCTCGGCATACGCGCAACAGCGAGCGTTCGACGATGCCATTCGCATGTATCAGAAGGCGATCGAGCTTTCCGGAGATCGTTCCTCGATCGCCGGCCTGGGCCGAGCGTACGCACTGGCGGGGAGGAGGGATGACGCGCTGGGGGTTATCGCCGAACTACAACAACTCTCCAAGGAGCGCTACATCACACCCTACGGCATCGTGCTCATCTATGCCTGTTTGGGTCTGAGAGATGAGGCGTTCCATTGGCTGGAGAGAGCCTATGAGGAGGGTGTCGGCGAGCTGATCTACTTGAACGTGGACCCATTCCTCGACAATCTGCGCCCCGACCGACGGTTCGGCGCAATGCTCGGTAGGGTTGGTTTCAAAGAATGATCAGGGATCAGGAGAGACTCCAGCCCACAAAAAAGCCCCGCTCAGCCAGAGATCACCAAGCAGGGCAACGCTTTCAAACCAATGGGCCTGGGTAGAGTTGAACTACCGACCTCACGCTTATCAGGCGTGCGCTCTAACCACCTGAGCTACAGGCCCCTTCCGGCGGCACGGATAGCCGCCTGCCTCTTCATCCTGCAAGATAACTCGGGGCCGGGCTCAGGTCAGCGCAGCTCCTCGTCCTCCTCAAAGTCCTCCAGCTCCTCGAGCTCCTCGTCGTCGAGATCCTCGTCATCGAGGTCATCGGCATCGTCGAGGTCCTCGTCCTCCTCGTCATCGTCGTCGAAGGTAAACCCGTCGTCCTCGAACTCGTCTTCGTCGTCATCGAACTTCCGACGCAAGTCCAGAGCTTCCACCGACGTCTCCCAGGCCAACATGATGTCCTCCGCCATCAGAGAGAGTGTCACACGCGCGTCAGGATGCGTCCGCCACCCGGGCCGCCCGGGCAGCCTTCTTGCGATCATTCGCCGGGAGGACCCGCTTGCGCAGCCGGATAGTCTTCGGCGTTACCTCGATCAGCTCGTCTTCCTCGATGTACTCGAGGGCATACTCGAGCGTGATCTGGCGGGGAGGCTCCAGGCTGACGTTCTCGTCTGTCGCCGTCGTCCGCATGTTGCTGAGCTTCTTTTCCTTGGTCACGTTGGCGTCCAGATCTCCCGGACGGGAGTTCTCGCCGGCGATCAATCCTTCGTACACCATGTCACCCGGCGCCACGAACATCTGGGCGCGCTCCTGGAGATTGCCGAGCGCGAACGCCACCACCAACCCTTCGCGGTCGGCGATCAGGACGCCGCGCTTCCGGCCGGCCAGTGGGCCCGCCCACGGTCCGTAGTCCAGGAACCGGTGATGCATGATTCCGGTGCCCCGGGTGTCGGTCAGGAACTCGGAGCGGTAGCCGAAGAGCCCACGGGCGGGAATCCGAAAGCTCATCCGGACCATGCCCTGTCCCGGGTTCTTCATCTCGATCATTTCGGTGCGCCGGGGTCCCAGCTTCTCCATGACGACGCCCATGTACGCCTCGGGCACATCGATCATGAGCTCCTCGTACGGCTCCAGCCGTTCTCCGTCGAGGCCCAGCTTGGTGATGACCCTGGGTCGGGAGACCTGGAACTCGAACCCCTCCCGCCGCATCGTCTCCATCAGGATCCCGAGATGCAGCTCCCCTCGTCCGGAGACGGTGTGGGTATCGGGAGAGTCGGTCTCCTCGACCCGCAGCGCCACATTCCGTTCCAGCTCCTTGAACAGGCGATCCCGGAGCTGGCGGCTGGTCACGAACTTCCCGTCCCGTCCGGCGAAGGGGCCGTTGTTCACGATGAAGTCCACCGAGATCGTGGGCTCCTCGACCGCGATGCCCTCCATGCGCTCCAACCGCTCCGTCGAGGTGAAAGTCTTGCCGATCTCGATAGTCTCGAAGCCGGAGAGGGCGACGATGTCGCCGGCGTCCACCTGTTCCACTTCGACCCGGTGGAGTCCGTCGAAGGTGTAGAGCCGGGTAACCCGGTTCCGTTCGAACTGCTCGTCGGCGGAAACGAGGCCCGGCTCCCCCAGCGGCAGTAATGCCACCTGATCGCCGACCCGCACCCGGCCACGCTCGATGCGGCCGATGGCGATGCGGCCGATGAAGCTGGAAAAGTCCAGCGTGGAGACGAGCATCTGGAACGGTTCCTCGGGATCGCCCTTGGGCTCGGGGACGTAATCGAGGATGGTCTGGAACAGCGGCGTGAGGTCGGTGCCGGGCCGGTCCAGGTCGGCGGTGGCGGTGCCGAACCGGCTGGAGGTATAAAGGAAAGGCGCATCCAGCTGGCCATGGCTGGCCTCCAGGTCGATGAACAGACCCAGCACCTCGTCGTGCACCCGCAGCGGTTCGGCATCGGACCGGTCGATCTTGTTGATCGCAACGATGGGTCGATGGCCGAGGGCCAGCGCCTTGCGAGTGACGAACCGGGTCTGCGGCATGGGCCCTTCGGCCGCATCGACCAGGATCAGCACCCCGTCCACCATCCGCAGGATCCGCTCGACCTCGCCGCCGAAGTCGGAGTGGCCCGGGGTATCCACGATGTTGATCTTGGTACCATGCCACATCACGGCCGTGTTCTTGGCCAGGATGGTGATGCCCCGCTCCCGCTCGAGCGGGTTGGAATCCATCACCCGCTCTTCTACCTGCTGGTTGGCTCGGAAGGCTCCGGCCTGCCGAAGCA
>JBKJZM010000306.1:0-5125 GCA_046715295.1 Gemmatimonadales bacterium
ACGGGCCAGCCCCGGTTCAAGGATGCTATCGAGAGCGGCAAGCCGATGAGCTCCAAGTATGACGCCGACCGCTACTACCTGCATCATGCCATCGAGGGCCGGACGATGTACGTCTTTGCCAACCGCGACCGCCAGCTGTACGCGGTCGACCGGGAGAACGGGACCTACAAGGCGCTGGGTGGCGAGATCAAGCTCCAGGGCAATGAAGACCCGGTGGCGATGGAGATCCGCCCGGAAGGCATCGTGCTCATCGCGCCGCAGAACCTGGTGGTTCTCGGGCGTGACGGGCAGGTGAAGCAGCAGGTATACCACCCGGCGCCCCAGCTTCCCGGGCTGCTCCGCGCGTTGCATGCGGTGAGCGCCGTGCGAGCCGGGCTGCGTAGTGCCGCCGCGTCGGCCTATGGAGACGCCTTCGCGCAGGCCTCCCGGCGCGCGACGGACCCTGCGGCGCAGCGTCTCACCAGCGAACTAGCCACGGCGTTCACCCAGGGCGGCGCACAGCTTCAGGGCTACGCACGCCAGTCCGCGGGCCTGGCCACCAAGCGCTTCAAGGCGTCGCTCGCCGTGCCCGGATCGGTGTTCATGCTGACCAAGGCACCGGAGGGCAAGGGCAACGTCCTCCTCCAGATCGATAAGGACAGCGCACAGCCACGCGCCCGGGTGGATCTCGGCAAGGAGAAGGAGCCGGTGTACGCGGTCGACGATATTGCCGGGATGCTATTCCTGCGGACCGCCCCGGGCACGCTGGTGGGCTACCGACTCTAAGTCTGTTGGTAACAGATAACTTTAACTCGCGGCCTTAACTCATTGGTCTGTAGGGTTTAGCCTCTAGAATCCAGGCCTAGTTAAGGAACTCCCAGCTCACCCCGAAGTTGCTCCCATAGGCCGGAATCTCGAATCCGGGCACATAGGTCAGCGAGCTGGAGGTCAGATTCCCTCGGTCCCAGTAAATCGTGAACCGATCCAGTTGGATCTGGATCAGGCTGCGCAGGAAGGTGGCGCCCTTAAGCGTGACCGGCGCTCCAAGGGAGTCGCGGCCGCTGGTGCCGGTTCCCCAGGTCTCCAGGGCCAACCTTAGCTTCAGGTCGAAGATTCCGCTGGGGAACTTCCGCAGGAATTTGGAGCGGATAGTGCCCGCTATCATCGAATGGGTTGGTGGAATTCCGTCGGGTGTAACGCCCCGCGGATCGCTGTACCAGCCCTCCAGGGTCATCCACTGCAGCGGAGCCAGCCGCGCCGAGCCGGTAATCCACTCGGTCTTGGGACTGGGCCCGAGTGTGGCCAGGCGAGGGTACTCCGGATACGCCGGCGGCGCAAAGGCCGACGTCCTGGCATAGGCCACCTGAAAGCCCAGTCGCGCACGGTTCCAGCCGAGTGACGCCTGGAAGTCGCGGACGTCCTGCTCCGGATCGGTGAGGATGGCGGGAGCCGCGACCACCTTCCCGACACGCGCTGTCCCCGTGACCGCGAGCCCGCGTACCAGCTCCACCCCGGCGGACACGTTGACGTAGTCGCTGCTGCGGCCACCGAAGTGTCGCAGGTGGACCAGCTCCCCGCGGACGCTGAAAGTGGGGATCGGGTTCCAGCCCAGGCTCGCGCGCACGTCAAGCGGAGTCCACCGGGTCCGATGGAATGCCGAGCCGGTGAGTGAGAAGCTTGGCGCCCGGTAGGTCAAGTAGCCGCCGATCTGGTTGATCTGCTGCTTGAAGCCCTGGCCGGTCCAGCCGGTCCGGGCGTAGATCAGATCGGCGCGAGGGCCGAGTCCTTCGGTACCGCGGCCCTTGAGCGTCATCCGAATCTGGGCGTCGGTCCGCTTGGCGTCATAGCCGACGCCGATCGTGTCCTGAAAACCGGGCTCCACCGTCACGAACGGATCGCGCTTAGGCCCCGAGCGAACCAGCTGATACTGCACCCCGAATCGCTCGGAGGGGATGTAGCTGCCCTGGGCCCAGATCTGGGTGTTGGAGTAGTCGCTGCTGCTGCCGCTGGCGGTGGGCGAGCTCAGATAGTCGCCGCCAAGGGCGAACGCGAGTCCGGAGCGGAACCGCCGCTCCAGCGACGCCTCGTAGCGGGCGAAGTCGTTGTCGCCCCGGGCCACGCCGATCCGCGAGCGGGGTGCAAGGCGGTCGTGCCGCTTGGTGAAGAGGTGGACCCGGAGCTGGCCGGGCCAGCGCTCGACCTCGATCCGGTCGAGCAGGCTGATGGAGAAGAGCGCCGGGTCCACCCCGATGCTGTCCACCCCGGCGGGGACGTAGGGAAGGCCGTCGAGGTAATACTCCGCCGAGGCGGCACCGCGCCCCTGAAAACTCACCGGCTCCGGTCTTCCTATGTATCCGCCCCGCCAGAGAAACACGCCCGGCACCTGGGTGAGCAGATCACCCACGGTGGCGGCGTGGCCCCATTCAATCGAGTCGCGGGTGAAGACAATGCGGGTCAGCGGTGGCCGCGGGCCCTCGACGCCGAGCCGGGGCAGCACCGGGACCCGGACGTTCTGTTGTAGCTGTTCCTTGAGGTAGCGCTCGGTGGTGCTGGCGGTGTCCTGTTCGGACTCGATGGTGGTAGTGTCGTCTGCGGCGATCTGTCCGAACAGAAAAGGCGGGAACGGTAAACAGTGAACGGTAAACAGGAGAGAAAACGTGAACAGTGCACGGTAAGCGGCAAACGGGATGGCGGACCGCCGCGTGACGCGCACACCCGCACGGGTCACGCACGCGCGTTTACTGTTCACCGTTCACCGTTCACGCTTTTGGGGTTCTACCCAGAACGAACTCAGAAAACAGCCTCACCCCAACACCGGTCGGTCCCTTGACTCGGGTTGCGTCCTCGCGGTCGGAGTACGCCGTGCCGGCGATGTCGAGGTGGGCCCAGGGAAACCCGTCCACGAACTCGCGCAGGAACCAGCCGGCGGAAATGCTCCCGGCAGGGCGTCCCCCGCTGTTCTTAACGTCGGCGATGTCGGACTTCATCAGATCACGATAATCATCCCACAGCGGAAGGGGCCAGACCCGCTCGTCCGCCCGGTCGCCGGCACCGCGAATCTCCTCCACCAGCTGGTCGTCGGTCCCCATGACTCCGGACGCCGTGTGTCCCAGCGCTACGACGATGGCGCCGGTGAGCGTCGCGATGTCCACCACCGCGGCAGGGTCGTAGCGCCGGGCATACGAGAGTGCGTCGGCCAGGATCAGTCGCCCCTCGGCGTCGGTGTTGATGATCTCGATCGTCTTGCCGAGGTGGCTGGTCACCACGTCGCCCGGCTTGACCGCGGTACCGGAGGGCATGTTCTCGGTGCTGGGTATCAGGCCCACCACGTGCACCCGGGGCTTGAGCCGGCCCAGCATCTCGAAGGTGCCGAGCACGGCGGCGGCGCCGGACATGTCGTACTTCATGTCTTCCATGTTCAACGCCGGTTTGATCGAGATGCCGCCGGTGTCGAAGGTGACGCCTTTGCCAATCAAGACAATGGGAGCGGTATCCGCTCCCTTGTATTCGATGGCGATGAAGCGCGGCTCTTCCGCGCTGCCCTGCGCCACCGACAACAGGGCGCCCATCTTCTCCTTGATAATGGCGGCCTTGTCGAGGATGGTGATTCCGAAGCCGTGGCGCTGGGCGAGGTCGCGAGCGACGTTGGCCACATAGCTCGGCGTGGCAACGTTGCCCGGCAGCACCTGGAGTCCGCGCGCCAAGGTCTGCCCCGCCCCGATGGCCTCGCCCAACTTGTGACCCTGGATCAAATCGGCGGGACCGTCATGGGCAAGGACGTCGAACCGCTCGAGCGCCGGCTTTTTGTCCTCTGCCGGCTGCTTCATGTCGCTGTATTGCCAGGCGCCCTGGTTGAGACCCTCGGCGATCATCTGGCCCGCGTCGGCGTGACCGACCTTGCCCCTGGCCTCGGCCGATAGATGAAAGGCCGCCCGGGGCACGCCGAGGGAGCGGGCACGCTTGGCGGCCACGCTGGCAGCGCGGCGAATGGCGGACCGGTTCACTTCCTCCGGGTTGCCGAGGCCAACCAGCAGCACTCGCGATGCCGGTCCGGGCGGATACAGCACCGCCGTCTCATCCTTCTTGGCGGAGAAATCGCCCGTCGAGAGCACTCGGCTGATCGAGCCGCCGGTCTGCTTATCCAGGGGCGCCAGCGATGGGGGCAGCGGACCGCGGGGCAGGGCCAGCGCGAGGAGTGGCGTCTCATGACCGGCTGGCGCGGCAGCGACGACCGACGTCTCGAACGGCATAGGGGTTGACGCTGGCATTAGAGTAAGTCCCGATGAGGGCTTGCGCGGGTTCAAGGTATACGGGGCGGCGTCCCGGCGGCAACCGGCGAAGCGACTTAATTGAGCCGGGAAAAGCACCGCTCATTGCAACAGCTTTGACTGACTTTTCCTCTAGCGCCTGCTCTTACCAGCCGGTACCTTTTAACCACACCCCACCTGAGCATTCATGACCCGCCCTGACGGCCGGCCCGCTCCCAACGCCACCTACACCGCCCGGACCAGGGTAGGCGCCGCCGTCGTGGCCGCCGTTGCCATCGCGATGGCCTTTCTGATCGCCAACTGGCTCGACTGATCGCGTCGCAGGCGGCATCTCTGAAGTCAACGTAGCACCGTGGTACCGCCCGTTGGCCGGAGCCACTCGAATCAATCTTGGGAGGAGAATGGCGCACATCAATGATTGCGTGCCGGGCTTCCAGGTCCGGATCGGGCAGACCGGCGTGGGCCGCGTCGCGGGGAGGACGGGGACCATCGTCGAGGTATCCCGAATCCGCCGACCGCCCACAGGGCCGCTGCAGGACCGTGTGACGGTCGACATCCCTGCGCACGGCGAAATCGTGGTCACGCCGGATGACCTCGAGGTCCTGCCCAACTAGGTCAGGGCGGCGCCCTCAGGAGGTCTGATGGTACGCTTTGCTCACCTCGGACTCACGCTCGGCCCCTTGCTGCTCGCGGCCTGCGGAACCGAGCCGGGGACTGAACCGCTGGTCGGTCGCTGGGGCAGCCGTATGGTCGAGGTGATTGCCCAACCCAGGGTTGTCGAGCTCCACCTCGCCTGCGGCGCCCTGGCCCGGTTCCGTGGCCCGGTCCATCCTGACGAAGCGGGACGCTTTCAGCTAACAGGCCGGGCGACGCACTTC
>JBKJZM010000307.1:0-16115 GCA_046715295.1 Gemmatimonadales bacterium
GTAAGCGCGGGCGACCAGCACTCCTGCGCGGTGACCACAAGCAGGCTCGCTTACTGCTGGGGTCGGACCTGGTTTGGTGAGTCCGGCAGCGGATTCGCCGGGGTATTCTATTCGCCGTTAGCCGTTCGCGGAGAGTTGAAGTTCCTGGACGTGGGCATCGGCGGCGGTCATACGTGCGGCGTGAGTACCGACTCCCTTGCCTACTGCTGGGGCTCCAACGGATCGGGCCAGCTTGGCAGCGTCACGGGCGGCGCCAACCGACTCAGCCCCACCGCCGTTGCCGGCGGTCACAGGTTCAAGTGGATCCACGCCGGGTCGGCACACTCCTGCGCCATCGGCACGGACAACCGGGCCTGGTGCTGGGGAAACAACCTCCAAGGGCAGCTCGGTATCGGCCATTCGGGGAGCGGCTCGGCCGTCCCGGTGGCGGTGGGCGGCAGCTAGCGTCAGAGCGGCAGCTCTTCGCCCGACTGCTCCTCACCATGTACTCGGCGTACCAGGCCGGCCAGTTCGCGTCCCGCTCGCCCGTCCGCTTCTCGTGCTGGCCGTGCGCGGCCTCCGCACGCCTGAGGGCTTCCGACAAGTCGCCCACCGACGCGTAGGTCGTGTCGCCGGCCACACGCGCAGGGAGCCTGGTCGTGATCTCCTGGAGCACCCAGCCGTTGCCGTCCGGGTCCTTGAACGTCGCGTATGAGCCGGCTGCCTACAGGTTCAAGCGAGCTTAGACGTCGGGAGCAGACCTTGCCCTGCCTTACTCGCTCAAATGTCGTAGTTTGCGTTGATCTCTTGGCCCCTGATCGCTCCAAGCGCCCCGAGCGCCGCGGACCGCGGGAAGAAAAACCGCTCTTGTCAGAGCCCCGATCATAGAAGGCGACAGCCGCGGGCTCGCGCTCCCGCCGCGCCTGTCATCCCGGGTTATTCACCTCTGAGCGGAGAACTGTCGTGAGTTGGGAAACCCCTGGACTGACACTGCGAGCGACTCTCTCAGCCATCGTGCTCGTGGCGGCCTGCGGCGGTCGCGATGCCGGCTCGGGCACGGGCGCCTGGGAATTCAACGTCGACACCACCCGGTCCGAGACCGACGGCAGCGTTCGCGAGACCTCGAGGCTTAGAACCATCGGCACAGAGCGTCCAAAAGGCGCGGAGGGGACGAACGCAGTCATCCTCAGCTTTGATTGCTTCGGGGACAACGCAATCAGCACGATCATAACCGACCAGGCGCTCCGGCAGGGCAGTGTGGAGACACGGCTGACCGTTGACGCGGGTTCACCTCGCCGCATTCCCGGCTTCGCCGGAACAACGTCCTCGGGTGGGCAGGTGGTTCTGACGATTCTCCAAGACTCAATGCTCGTGCTTCTGAGCGGTCACCAACGCGCATTCATCGAGTACGTTGACGGAGCGGGATCCTCCAGGACGATCGCTGAGTTTCCCGTCGCTGGCCTGGAGAAGTACCGCGGACCCTTCTCGGCGGCGTGTGCCAAAACCGGGGCGCGATGACGCGGTAATCCCGTCCAGACTCGGCCCCGTTTATCGGTGCCGGCTCGAGCGGGAAGCCGAGCCCCGGAGGAGGCACACAACCGGCACACAGTAGAATCGGTCGACTGCCTTCATTACCGCCGAGACCGCTGCAGTCTCTAGGCGCGCCGCAGGAGGAATGCCAGGTACCCAGCTGCCACCCCGTCGTAGGCCAGGCAGAACGGCGGCCACCATACCGGCACCCCTGGATTGGCGATGCGCTGACCATGAAACACGTCGAAGACGCCGTGTGACGCCAAGGCGCCTACTACGAGCCACAGCGAATACTTGAATCCGACAAGCGTCACGGCCAGAAACACTGTGGCGACTGCAGCCTCGACCAGGAGTGCGTGGGTCGACCCACCCATCACTGCGAAGAGGATGTAATACGACGCGATGACCAACATGACCGTGGGATAGAACGCGCGATCGCGATCGAGACCAACGATGGTGCCCAGGCCGCCTACCGCGAAAGCGAGTAATGCACCGATCAGATACGCCAACGTGTGCTCCCAAGGGGCCGGCGTCCGCGTGTGAAGCGCCGGCAGCTGCATGCGTTTGTTAGGCCGCGGCGGCCACTCGGAACCGCGGCGTCATAGCTTGACGGCAACGCCCAACCGCAGGCCCAATCGTCGTTCCCCGTGCGGCAGGTCAAGGCCGAGCGCGAGGCCAAGCCTGCGCGCGTTGTAGGCTGTGCTGCGGCCGGCGCGGCGGCGATATCGCGAGCAGCCATGACCGTGACCGCCGTAAGCCCAAGAAGGGCCAGGCCCACCCCGGTTCCCAAATCCGAGCTCGCAGCCGCCAGCCCTAACGCGCCTCCCACGAGTACGCGCGGCACGAACCATCCCATCTCGTGGGCATAAAAGTGGCCCAGTGACGGGCCGAGTCCGAGTCCCACACCGATGAGGATACCCCCGACCACATCATAGGTTTCGTCGGCGGGTTCCCCCGACACCGGGTCTCCTCGCGGTCGGGTGGCGAGCACTACGGCGCCCGCGGCAATAGGGAGGAGCGTGCCAGCCGCCGACAAGGCCAGAGCTCTTCCGGGGGATTTCGCCACCGTCGATCTGATGAGCTGCGGGGGCGTCGTCGCGGTGGCCTGGCCATTAGCTAGCAGTCGCCAGCCGAGCTCACCAGAGCCGTGGGGGTGTTGACTCGCCAGCAGCGCTGGAGCGATCAGGCTGAGGACCGCTCCCATGACCACCTGAAAGCATCTTGCGAGGGTCATACTACCTCCATCCGCACAGAATGCTGCGGCCTAACTAGTATTAGACTGCGGCTGTGGTCATCTAACTCAACCTGACAGCCTCCGACGCAACTCACAGCGCGCCTAACAAGTTGCGCCGTTCACGTATGTTTGGCCCACAGGATTATCGCTGCCAGAATGACGTTGCGTAAGGAGGCGGTGTGGGTCGCGTCTCGGTCAATCGCCGTCCGGCGATTCGTTAGTCCCGTAGTTCGGAGAGCTTTTGAGCGATAACATCATTTCTTACCTCGAAATGTGCTCCCGGGAGCGCACAAGCCTCCAAGCTGGGATGAACTTCGGCCTTGGTGGGACCCATTCCGTCATTTTGACGTCTCTTCGCCCAAACGCTCCCTATCGGGACTGAATTGAGGATGGTGGTAGCGACCGGAAGCGGCACACAAACCGGCATACGTTGAGCCCTCTGGTGCACAAAAATAAGAAAGCGGGCAGAGATCTAAATCCTCTGCCCGCTTAAGTTGCCCCTCCTGGGCTCGAACCAGGACTCTCCTGATCCAGAGGGGCCACCGAAACCCCCTGAATTCCAGCAACTTGCAGCCTTTTACGCGAGTTCGTGTCACCCGATGCTGGAGTTTGACGGCTTTCATGCCGTACTTTGCCGTACTTTACTCACTCAAATGTCGGAGTTTGCCGCAATTCATTTCCACCGGTCTTCTCGCTGACTAGCCAGCCGCTGAACGCGGGCTCATTTTAGATCATCCCAGCCTCTGACGGCCAACTTGCCAGACCTCCTAACGCGGCTTCAAGCTGCGCTCACCGACCGTTACCGCCTCGAGCGTGAGCTCGGCGCCGGTGGAATGGCCACGGTCTACCTGGCCCACGACGCGAGGCATGACCGCCAGGTCGCCCTCAAGGTCCTGCGGCAGGAGCTGGCGGCAGTGATTGGTGCCGATCGCTTTCTGACCGAGATCAGGACTACCGCCAATCTCCAGCACCCGCACATCCTCCCGCTCTTCGATTCCGGAGCAGCGGACGGGTTCCTCTACTACATCATGCCGTACGTGGACGGCGAGTCGCTGCGTGAGAGGCTCCGGCGGGAGAAACAGCTTTCAGTGGACGATGCCGTGCGGATTGCTCGCGAGGTGGCCAGCGCGCTCGACTACGCTCACCGTCATGGCGTGATCCATCGGGACATCAAGCCCGAGAACATTATGCTGCACGACGGCAGCGCCCTGGTGGCCGATTTCGGCATCGCACTCGCCGTGAGCACCGCCGGGGACACCCGCATGACCGAGACCGGGATGAGCCTCGGCACGCCGCACTACATGAGCCCAGAGCAGGCCAGCGGCGTTAAGGACTTGGATGCCCGCACGGACATCTACAGTCTAGGGTGCGTGCTATATGAAATGCTGGCGGGTCAGCCCCCGTTCACGGGACCCAGTCCCATGGCAATTCTGGCGCGCAAATCGGTGGAGCCTGTCCCGGCGCTCTGGATAGTGCGAGAGACAGTGCCCCAGGCCGTAGAAAGCGTGATCATGCAGGCTCTCGCCAAGGTCCCCGCGGATCGGTTTGCTACAGTGCATGAGTTTGCTGAAGCATTACATGCCGCTAGTGCAGGCGGGCCGGCGGAGAGCAGGCCAGTGGTGCTGACTTCAAGGAGACGGACGAGGATAATCGCTGGTCTCGCCGCCGCTGTCCTAGTCGCTAGCGCAGCCGGCTCATGGGTTTTGTCACGTCAAGGAACCGGACTCGTAGCCAGTCGGGTCGTAGTCGGGATCTTCGAGAACCGTACCGGCGATCCTTCGCTGAACCCTCTCGGAGCCATGGCTGCGGATAGGTTGACGGACGGGATCCAGCTGACCGGAATCGTCGAGGTCGTGCCGACCAGTGCCACGCTGTTCGTGGCATCGACTCTCCCCCCAAAGAACGGCAGTTCCGACGCACCCCTCAGTGATCTCCGTTTATTGGCCGAAGAAACGGGGGCGGGGACAGTGGTGTCAGGGGCTTTCTACCGTCTCGAGGATTCTCTACAGTTTCAGGCACGCATTGTAGATGCGCGGCGGCGAAAGCTCATCGGCGCTATCGATCCGGTCGCTGGCCCGCTCGAACGCCCACTCGAAGTCATCGAAGCGCTCCGCGAAAGGGTCCTCGGAACGTTGGCCGCACACTTTGACGCCACCGTCCACGCAGGCGGACTTGTGCATTCCCCACCCACATTCGTCACCTACAAGCGGTACCTAGAGGGATTGAGGCTATTCAGCCAGCTGAGGATTGCTGAGGCGATTCCCCATCTTGATTCGGCGGTCGCGCTGGACTCAACGTTCGTACCGGCCCTCTTTCTCAACGCGAATGCGCAGGCAAGCGTTGGCCAGTTCGCCAAGTTCGACTCGGTGGTGGAGCTGCTCGCAAGTCTTCGCGGTCGAATGAGCTCGGCTCAAGGGCACTATCTCGACTGGATGCAGGCTAACCGCAGAGGCGATCTAACAGGGGGGCTGCGGGCTCTGCGTCAGATGGCGGCACTTACGCCAGATCCTGGCGCCCGTTATATGGTGGGCGTGTTTGGTCTCCGAGCCAATCGCCCCGGGGAGGCCGTCCGCGGCCTTACCAAGCGCGATCGGCAGTCACTTTTTTGGCGCACGTGGTCCTGGACCTGGCAAGTTCCCACAGAGGGGTACCATCTGCTGGGGAATCACCAACAGGAGTTGAAAGAGGCGCGCCGCGGACGCGAGCAGCATCCGGACCTCCTTGTGACAATGCACTACGAGGTGCTAGCGCTCGCAGCGCAGGGCCAACTCAACGCAGTTCGGTCCTTGCTTGACGAGGCGTTGTCGTTGCCGCCGCAGCCTCTCTGGACCTATGGGTCCCTGGTAGCCAATGCGGGATTGGAATTTCGCGCCCACGGCTACCGTGAAGCAGCGCGCGACTTAAATCAACGCGCCATTGAGTGGTACAAGAACAGACTTTCCGAGGATCCTGGACAAGCCGACCGTCGTTACGACCTCGCACGGTGCTTGTACTGGGCCGAGCGATGGAGTGACGCGCGCCCGCTCTTCGCAGGTCTTCTGACAGAGGTCCCCGACAGTGGCGCACCCTGGCGCGGCATAGGCACAGCGAGCGATTTCGACTATCTGGGTTTCCTCGGCGCTGTAGCAGCGAGGGAGGGTCACCGCGACGAAGCACGCCGAATTAGTCAGCGGCTTGGAGCGATCGCACGGCCGTATCTTTTCGGCCACTCTACCCTTTGGCGCGCCAAAATCGCCGCGCTCCTTGGGGACCGGGAAGGGGCGGTGGTGTTCTTGCGGGAGGCAATCAGTCAGGGACTGATGCCACTCGATCTTGCGCAGGGCCTGGGATACCCGATGTGGCTGCACCGCGACATCGATTTCGAATCCCTGCGGGACTACTTACCGTTTCAGGAGCTACTGCGCCCGAAGGCATAGAGGGCCGGGCCCATAATGAGAAAACTACGGCGCTTTTTGCGGTCGGGTTGCCCCTCCTCGGCTCGCAGCCGAAGGCCGAGCCCCAAAGAAAACGGCCGGTGTTTTCGCACCGGCCCAGTTGCCCCTCCTGGGCTCGAACCAGGACTCTCCTGATCCAGAGGGGCCCCCAGAAGCACCTAAACTCCAGCAACTTGCAGCCAATTACGCGAGTTCGTGTCACCCAATGCTGGAGTTTGATGGCTTTCATGCCGTACTTTGCCGTACTTTACTCACTCAAATGTCAGAGTTTGTCACATCCTAGAGCATTGGCCGACTCTAGATTCGTCCCCGAAACGTGAAACTCTTCGGATCCGACACGGCCTTCAGGTATGCCTCTTATCTCGGACGCCGCGGCCTGGACGCGGCAGGTAGGCGCCGAGCATGGATATCGTCGAATCAGCTGCAGAGCTGGCTCCGGCAGGTCACCAAAGAGGGTATATGCATACGCTGCGAGTGGCCTTCCGAGTCGCCGGTCTCATCCTGATTCTTCAGGCGGGCCCGTACCTATTGACGGCTCAGGCCCGCGCTCCCGGAACTGACCCCGTCACGAGCGACCCTCCTCACCCCGATGCAGCCAATCCGGCGAGTCTAGCCGAACTCGAGATTGAGAGCATGGGTGCCCGCATGAACGGCCTCTTCTACTTGGCATCAGGGCCCGGGCCACATCCCGTTGTCATCTTGCTTCATGGATTTCCCGGCAACGAGCGGAACCTCGATTTGGCGCAAGCCATCCGCAGAGCAGGGATCAATGTACTCTTCTTCAGCTATCGTGGAGCGTGGGGCAGCGGGGGCAGGTTCTCTTTCGCCAATGCTCTTGAGGATGTAGCCGCAGCCGTTCATTTCGCTCGGTCGGACGAATCAGCGCAGCAGTACCATTCTGATCCCGGGCGAGTGGCCCTTCTGGGCCACAGCATGGGTGGTTGGCTCGCAATCCTCGGGGCCGCGGCAGACTCAAGCATCAGGTGTACTGGTGCCCTCGACTACTGGAATGTAGGAAGCGACAGCCGACTTTTCCGGGCGGACAAGCGGGAAGACTCGCTCTTCACCGCGTATGTGGATTGGCTAACCGCCAGAGGCGGTCCACTCCAGGCCGATGGCGGAAGGACGTTGACGTCCGAAATCAAAGAGCATGCAGAGGCCTGGGATGTCGACAGCAGTGCGAAGGGTCTGCGCTCCCGACCAGTGCTTTTGATCAGCACGACTGCAAATCCATATCGCGCAACCTTTATTGCCGCCTTAGAGAGTGCAGGAGCACGCAAGGTCACAGCTGTCAATTGGAAGAGTGACCACTCGTTCTCCGCCCTTCGTATTAAGCTCGCGCGGACGGTGGTCGAGTGGTTGCATAGAAGCTGTGGCTTCTGAGCCGGGCTTTAGCGGACGTACGAGCCTGACTAACTAGAGCGTAAAATGGAAATGCCGCGACACCGAATGTCGCGCTTTCACAGATCCTAGGCTAGAGCCGAGGGCCTTAAGGTGCACCAGGACTCTCCTGATCCAGAGGGGGTCGCTATAAGCACCCAATTCCAGCAACTTGCAAACATTCACGCGAGTTCGTGTCACCCGATGCTGGAATTTAGTGATTTATGCTAAAGTTTGCCGTACTTTACTCACTCAAATGCTCGCCTTGGTGTCAATCAAGCGGTTCCGTTCAGTTCTCTACCTTTCTGACCATCTCCGATCAGCTGGTGCCTTGCGCACAACTAAACTATTCGGAACGAAGGCTTGCTCGTAACCGTCCTTCACTACTAACTCATCCGCCCGCGGCTATCGTGCCGACTTCTTCACCTGCTCAGGTTTCTGATGTTCTCGAGCGCCGCGGCTCTTGACCGTTCTCTCAGCGGTTCTCGCTGATTTCGTGAGCGAGGCCTTAAGAGCATCAAGGAGATCAATAATCTTCGCGCCTTCAGTCTGCCCGGCTTCAGTCCGCCCACCTTCGGTCTGAGGCAACTGCTTAACCATCGCAGCAAGAATCTCATGCTGTCGCTGCAGCCGAACATACCGGACTAACACTTCATTCATGCGCGACTGGTAACCTGGGCCGCCGGCCATGAAGTAGTCGAGCACTTCTGGATCAAACCGAATGGAGATCGGACGCTTCTTTCCGGGGATCACCAACTCCCCCTTGGCCCACCACTTCTCGGTCAGGAGGGGTGCCACTTCAGGATTGTCGGCGATCTGCTGCCGGATATCCTCATCCGTCATCGCCTCCAACCGGGTAAAATCGGTTCCGTGCTTGCTCACCTTAGGGCCCCGCCCGGTTCCGGAGGTACGCTTCGAATAACTTGCGCTCATAGGCCTTTCCGCCTTCCGGGCTGAGATGAGGTGGTAGGTGCCGTCTTCGTCGTCCTCGTCCACGTAGACCACGGTGACGACGAGCGTGTCGGTCATGAACCCGACCGCAAGCCTCCGATTCTCTCCGTAGTCCTCCCGGTCATCGTCCCATTCCACCGTCGGACCATCGAAGACCGCGATGGCATCCTCGAACGCGATTCCGTGCTTCTTTATGTTGGCTTGGTTCTTCTCCTTGAGCCACGTGAAGCGCATAGTCAAATATACAGTGTGTATATACAGGAGGCAAGGGCAAGATCACGTCTAGACGTAAGTTGCATATTGGTAAGTAAATACGTAGGGCGCCGCGTAGCCCCTCAGGCCTTGCCGGCTTCATTGCACTGCCTGGGCTCGCGCCGAAGGCCGAGCCCACAATAAAAACGGCCGCGCTTTCTGCGGCCGTATTGCCCCTCCTGGGCTCGAACCAGGACTCTCCTGATCCATAGTCCGCCGGCCTGGGCAGGATATTCCGACAACTTGCTGGAATCGGCCACTCTCCGAGCATCGGTGCCCGCTTCCGGGCCGTAGTTTGCCCGGTCTTGCCCGGAGAAACTACGGGGAAACTCCGGCGCGGCCGCACTTCGGTTGTGCCCCACTTCGTCCCGAACACAACCTGCGTCGGGCCTCATGGAAGACCGTGAAATCACAACGAGCTGCCTCGAAAGATCTGCGCGGCAGCATTCTGCCCTTTCCCCTCAACTCTCCGGAGTCGCTAATTCATCTCGCAGACGGAAGTAATCGAGGCCGAGGCCGGTCCGGCCACCCTCTCGACACCGGCCTCCCGGCACTGCATCTTGGGGCTTCCCAACGCTCGCAGTCCAGTCCTGCCAGGAGCCGCCATGAGTAGCCCTCCGTCGAGGATCTCGGGTGCGCTGTCCGGCCAATACCGCCTCGAAAAAGAGATCGGGGCCGGCGGCATGGCCACCGTCTACCTCGGCCACGACCTCCGGCACGACCGGCGGGTGGCGGTGAAAGTACTGCGGCCCGAGCTCGCCGCGGTCATCGGCGCCGAGCGGTTCCTGGCCGAGATCAAGCTGACCGCCCACCTCCAGCACCCGCACATCCTGCCGCTGTTCGACTCGGGCGAGGCCGACTCGTACCTCTACTACGTGATGCCGTACGTCGAGGGCGAATCGCTGCGCGACCGGCTGCGCCGGGAGAAGCAGCTCCCGGTGAACGAATCGATTCGCATCGCCGGCGAGGTGGCCTCCGCGCTCGACTACGCCCACCGTCACGGCGTTGTCCACCGCGACATCAAGCCCGAGAACATCCTGCTGCACGACGGGCGGGCGCTGGTGGCCGATTTCGGCATTGCGCTCGCCGCCAGCAAGGCGAGCGGCGACCGGATGACCGAGACCGGCATGTCGCTCGGCACGCCGCACTACATGAGCCCCGAGCAGGCGATGGGCGAGCGGGAGATCACCGCGCGCTCGGATGTCTACGCCCTGGGCGTGGTGCTCTACGAGATGCTGAGCGGCGACCCGCCGTTCACGGGGAGCACCGCGCAGGCAATCGTGGCCCGGGTGGTAACTGAGAGTCCCCGGCCGCTCCTCCCGCAGCGCCACACGGTCCCGCCACACGTCGAATCGGCAGTGCTCACCGCGCTCGAGAAGCTCCCCGCCGACCGGTTCGTTAGCGCGGCCGAGTTCGCAGCCGCGCTGGCGGGCGGCTCGGCCACCGTGCACCGGCGCCCGGGAGCAGAACTCCATAGGCCCGCCGTCACCCCGCCGCGCGGGAGGCGGGCAACTCTTGCAGCCGGCGCACTCCTCGTTCTCGTCCTCGCGGCGGGCGGGGCGTACCGCCTCGGCCGAAGCACGGCAGCGGAGGTGCAGCCCGCCCGGTTCGCCCTCACGATCCCAGCCGACCAGCGGCTGGGGTCGATGGAGCCAGTGGCCGCGCTCTCGCCGGGGGGCGGGCCGCTCGCCTACAGCGCCCAGGGGGTGGGCGGTGTAAGCCAGATTTTCATCCGGCCGCTCGACCAGCTCTCGCCGCTCCCGCTCGCCGGCACCGAGAACGGCTGCTGCCCCTCCTTCTCTCCCCACGGCGAGTATCTCGCGTTCCTGCAGCAGGGAGTCTTCAAGCGGATTTCGCCGCGCGGGGGAGCCGCGACGCTCATCCCGGTGACCGGCAACACCCGGCTGCTGCTGCTGCGGTGGGCCGGAAACGACGAGTTCGTCGTGACGACGTCCGAAGGCAAGCTCGCGCATCTGGGGAGTGACGGCACGCTGCGGGTGATCGCCGTGCCGGATTCGGCAGCGGGAGAGGCCGGGCTCGACGTCATGGAGATCCTGCCGGGCGGCGACATCCTCGCGATCGCGACGGTCGCCACTCCCACCGGCACCCTGGCCGTGTTCGATCCACGCGACGGCTCGCGCACGGTGCTCCCCACCGGCATCGTGATCTGGGCCGGCTTCAGCGACGGTCATCTGGTCTGGTCTCAACCGGGGGGCCTGCTATATGCCGCACCATTCGACGCGCGCAACGCCCGCATCTCGGGCCCGGTGCAGTCCCTCGGCATCACCGTGCAGCAGACTCGAGGGAGCCGGCCCAAGATCGCCCAGCTGGGACACGGCACGCTGGCGTACGTGCCGGCGCAGGCGCTCAGCCTGATATCGGTCTCACGGGAAGGGCGGCTGACACCGCTGCTCGAGCAGCCGCGCTCTTATCACTCTCCGCGGGTGTCGCCCGACGGCCGCTACGTCGCGCTGGATTTCGCCGAAAACACCCGCGACGTCTGGCTGCTCGACCGCCACGACAGTACGCTGTCGCGCGTCACCTTCCAGGATAGCGGGCACGATCCCACATGGCTCCCAAACGGACGGGAGATCGTGTTCGCCCAGGCCCGCGGCGCCAAGGTCGGGATCGTCCGCGCGCCGGTGGACGGCAGCCGCCCGGTCGACTCCGTCTATTTCGACGGTCTCCAGGTCACCGTTCACGCGGTGACGCCGGACGGGCGCACTGGCATCGCTGTGCGGTATGGGGCGGCCGGAGGGGACATCATGTCGGTACCGCTCGAGGGCGCGGGAACCGTCAAAGCGATCGTCGCCACTCCGTACGACGAAGGCTATCCTGCGCTCTCTCCGGATGGTCGTTGGCTGGCGTACGCCTCGAACGAGTCCAACCGCCCGGAGGTCTACCTGCGAGCGCTCGACGGGGCGGCCGGAAAGCTGCTGGTCTCCCAGAACGGTGGAAGCGAGCCGGTGTGGTCCCGTGACGGCCGCGAGCTGTTCTATCGGAGCCTCGGGCCGGGCGAACCGCAGATGATCGCTGCGCGCGTACAGACCGGCCCGTCGCTGCGGGTCCTCTCGCGCACTCCACTCTTCCCGGTGAACGACTACGAGGCCGCCGTCCCGCACGCCAACTACGACGTGATGCCGGACGGCCGGAGCTTTGTCATGGTGCGGCAGGGGCGGCTCTCGCAGTTCGTGTACCTGCAACGCTGGACTGGGCTCCTGCCGCAGCAAGCCGCTGCCCGCTAAATGCTGCCGCCCCCGGCTCATTGCACCCTGCCAGGGCGGGCAGGGTGGTGTAGGGTACGGAAGAAGCGAGCGAGGTAAAGGCGCGTGGTTCAGCGGCACCTTGGATTCCTTCAAACGGGACGCTTTGGAGGGCGAGGCGAGCGCGGCGCCAATCGGCGGCAGGATATCAGGATGGAGGATCGTACCAAAGAAAAGCCCGTGACTCGGTTGAGTGACGGGAGCTTTCAGTTGCCCCTCCTGGGCCCGATCCGGAAGGCGGCGAAGCCGCTGGAGGACGAGATCATAAAAACGGCTCCCGCTGTCGGGAGCCATTGCCCCTCCTGGGCTCGAACCAGGACTCTCTAGATCCAGAGGAGCCACGGCAAGGGCGTGAATTCCAGCAACTTGCAACCATTTACGCGAGTTCGTGTCACCCGGAGCTGGAGTTCAGTGAGCATCATGATAGACTTTGTCATTCATTAGGCCCGTCCATGCTCGCTTTGGTCTCGGGGCCGTCGGACCCTTTCTCCCTTTCTGACCAACTCTTGAGGGCCCCACAACGGACGGCGTGTTTGCCAGACTGCGACTCAAACTTCATGTTGCTTGATAAACTCCCGAACACGCAGCGCAGCGCTATGAATTACCAGTAACTCCCTGAAGGACAGGCTGTTCCGGGTTAAATCGCACCGTACAACAAGGCTGCTGCATGAGCTTACCGTTAGGTTCGGCGCTGGGTCCCTATGAGATCATTGAGCTGATCGGCACAGGGGGGATGGGGGAAGTATATCGCGCGCGCGATGTCCGTCTCGGTCGTGGCGTGGCCGTGAAGATCATGCGCGCCAGTGCAATGGTCGACAATGAGAGCACGCGCCGTCTAGTTGCCGAGGCGCGTCTTGCTGCATCTCTCAGCCACCCTCACATAGCCCAGATTTACGATATCGGGGAGTGCGAGGGGTTCCCCTACGTTGTTATGGAGCTGGTCGAGGGTATCTCGCTTGAGACGAAGCTCGCTGCCGGGCCCCTGCACATCGCGGAGATCCTCACCATCGGCCGCGCGCTCGCCAGCGCGCTCGCCGAGGCGCATCGCCGGCGCGTGATTCACCGGGATATCAAGCCCGCGAACATCCTCGTTACGCCTACAGGACACGTTAAGGTGCTCGACTTTGGGATCGCGAAGCTCGTCGAAAAAGACGTGGCGGGCGGTAACCTGAGCGTGTCGAGCACCGGCGTGGCCGTGGGCACGGCGTCGTACATGAGCCCGGAGCAGGCGCTCGGGGAGCGCATCACACCGGCTACCGACGTCTTCTCCGCGGGAGTGGTGCTCTACCGAATGGCCTCGGGAGCGTTGCCGTTTGCCGGTACCAACGTGTTTCAGATCATCGACCGGATCCTTCATGCGGACCCCCCGCCCCTCACCCGTTCCGATCTTCCGCCGGAGTTGCGCCGGGTAATCCGCCAGGCGCTTGAAAAGAAGCCGGAGGCCAGGTACCCCGATGGGGCTTCCCTGGAGGAGGCGCTCGCAGAGGCAGTCACCAGAGATCGCTCTGCTCAAGACAAAATCGGGATCGCGATCCTGCCCTTTGAGGATCTGAGCCCTAACCGGGACAACGAGTACTTCAGCAGCGGACTCGCCGAGGAGATCACGGCAGCGCTCTCGAATATCGAGTCGCTGGCCGTCGTACCGCGGATGACGACTAGCCGCTATCTGAACACCAGCAATGACGTTCGCGCGCTCGCCGCGGACCTGAACGTGCGCTACCTGCTTCAGGGGAGCGTGCGCAAGGCGAGCGATGCGCTGCGGATCACCACGCAGCTGATCGACTCCGCCTCAAACTCAACTATCTGGGCTGAGACTTACAGGGGCACACTCCAGAACGTGTTCGAGATACAGGAGGAAGTGTCGCGTAAGATTGTCAGCGCCTTGATGCTCAAACTGAGCCCACGCGAGAAGGTGACGCTGGGCAAGCGGCCGACCCTCGACCCCGAGGCCTTCGATTTCTATCTCAAGGGACGGCACCATCTGGATATCGGCACGAAGCGGGACCTGAATCTGGCACTCTCGCTCTTTGACCGGGCGCTCCTGCGGGACCCACGTTACGCCGCGGCACACGCGGGTACGGCGGCAACGGCCGCCGCATACTACGAGTACTACGATCGCACGGAGGCGTGGCTCGATCGCGCCGTCGAGAGTGCGCTCAAGGCCCTGATGTACGACGCCACGCTGAGCGAAGCCTACGCGGCGCTCGCGCTGGCGTATTTCAACAAGGGATCGGTGGACGATTCCCGCGACGCATGCCGGCGGGCGATCGAGCTGGACCCGGAGAACTGGATAGGGTATTGGGCGCTGGGGCGCATTCACTACGTCACCGGCCGGACCGAAGAAGCGATCGAGGTACTCCGGCGCGTCATCGCCCTGAAGCACGACTTCTACGTCGGCTACTTCACGCTGCGAATGGTGTGCCAGTCGATCGGCAGGGACGACATTTATCGTCCGTATCTAGGTCGCCTCATCGACGAGATTCTCCCCCGCTATCTGCAGAGGAATCCTCACGACGCTCGAGCACGGAACTGCTTCGGGGTTGAGCTTTCGATGGCCGGACGAGTGGACGAGGGCCGAGCCCAGGCGGAACGAGCTCTAGCAGACGCACCGGACGATCCGATGGTTCTGTATGCGACCGCCTGCTACCAGGCAATGTTCGGCGACCGGGATTACGCGTTCAAGATTCTGGAGCGGGCGATCGATGCGGGCTTTGCGAACCTGGGCTACATCGAGCATGATCCAGATCTTCGGTCGCTGCACGGGGACCCGCGATATGAGGAGCTGATGCGCCGGACCGCGCCCGGCTGATGACCCCCACGGCCAAGCGGGAGGCGGCAGAGAAGCTACAGGGTCCGACACCACCGAAGCTTCGAGATGCCCTCCTGGGCTCGAGCCGGAAGGCCGAGCCCCAAAAAAGACGCCCAGGGTTTTCACCCTGGGCATTGCCCCTCCTGGGCTCGAACCAGGACTCTCCTGATCCAGAGGGGCCACTGGAAGCCCCTGAATTCCAGCAACTTGCAACCATTTACGCGAGTTCGTGTCACCCGCTGCTGAGTTCGATGACTTCATGCTGGACTTTACCGTACTTTACTCGCTCAAATGTCGAAGTTGGTCCGACGCCGCTCTCGACTTGCCTAGGAACGTGAAGCATCTTGTGAGAACGGAGCACACCCGTTTTCACGCGGCATCGCCCTTGCGCGAGCTCTGTGATCTTTCTGGTCCCTAGGCCGATTGACACCTACCCAGAGTGAAGGAACCCTCCATGGCAGCCTACTCGACCACCCCAGCATCTGGCGCAACGTCCGCCTCCGCAGCTGGTCTCGGGGCCAACCTTGTCACCCTGGCAGGGGTTGGTCTCGTGGGTTATGGCCTCATGTTTCTGGTCCGTAACTTCACCGGCTTCATCGAGCTCGGGCTCACGCCGGAACACGTCGGCGGCACACCGGAGCAGATCCAAGCGTTCAGCCCACGGCTCTACAACTACATCAGTCACCTACAGGTCGCCGTGGCGGGGTTCATTATCGCGCTTGGGGTGGCGGTGATCGCCCTCGCCTGGCGAGGAATTCGCACCGGGCAGCGCTGGGCCCTGTGGACGGCCTTCCTTGCCCCGGTCATTGGAGTCGGGCTGGCTCTGCCGCTGCACTATGTCTACGGTATCGGGACGTTCGGCCATCTCGGGCTGATCTACCTTGATGCAGGGATCCTCCTCATCGGGACGATCCTCGCCGGGAGAGCTCTAGCACGCTGACTGCGGGAGCTCGGTGTCGCTCTTGGGCGTGCGGTGCCAGCCCTTCGAACTCGTTCAAGGAGCTCAAGCGCGCCCTCGTGAGCGCCGAGAGTTCACCCACCGCGGGCGAGGCACTATCACAGCCCCTTCGCGAACGAGCAGAGGCGTGACGCGCCTGGGCGGTTTACGCGGAGCAGCGCGGCCAAGGATCGGGTGGAGCCGAGAGGGTGTGCACGACGGTGAGAGGTGCCGGGGACACGCCGTTTGCGGACCTGGTGAACAGCCCGATCGACACCCCGGGGCTGATCTCGAGCGAGTTGCCGCCAAGTAGGGACGATGGAGATGCGCTGGATGACCGCTGAGA
>JBKJZM010000308.1:0-10789 GCA_046715295.1 Gemmatimonadales bacterium
GCCCCTACACCTGCAGCTTCTGCATCGACTCAACCGTCGATTATCAGCCGCTGAGCTTCGGCCAGCTGCGCGATGACCTGAAGTTCCTGCTCACCAAGATCAAGAACCCGATCGTGGGCTGGCACGATCCGAACTTCGGCGTGCGGTTCGACGATTACATGGAGGCGGTCGAGGCCGCCGTGCCCCAGGGCCGCATGCGGCATATCGCGGAGAGCAGCCTATCACTGCTCTCGGAGAAGCACCTCCAGCGGCTGCGCCAGAACGGCTTTCAGGCCATCCTTCCCGGCATCGAGTCGTGGTACGATCTGGGCAACAAATCGAAGACGCGCCGCACCGGGATGGACAAGGTTCAGCAGGTCTCCGAGCACGTCAACATGATCCTGCGGTACATCCCGTACATCCAGACCAACTTCGTCATGGGTTTGGACGGAGACATGGGGCCGGAGCCGTTCGAGCTGACCAAGAAGTTCATCGATCTCTCGCCCGGCGCCTTTCCGGCCTACTCGCTGCTTTCGGCCTTCGGCCGGGCAGCGCCAATGAATCTGGATTACCAGCGCGCGGGCCGGGTGCTTCCCTTCCCGTTCCACTTCCTGAACAACAACCACGCCATGAACGTCCGGCCCAAGCACTACACCTGGCCGGAGTTCTATAAGCACCTGGTGGATGTCACCCGCTATTCGTTCTCCTGGAAGGCCATCGGGCGGCGAATCCCGGCGACGCCTACGATGATCCCGAAGTGGATGAACGTGGTCCGGGCGGTGTCGTCGGAAGGGTTCGGTCGGATTAAGTATCACGAGACGATCAGCGGTCTGCTCGAGACCGATCGATCAGTGCGGCGTTTCATGGAGGGAGAAACCGACGTCTTGCCCGAATTCTATGCCTCGCGCATTCGGCGAGAGCTGGGACCGGCATACGACTTCCTGCCCGAGGGAGCCCTGGCTCACGATCCCAACGCCTATCTGCATGCCACCACCGAGCCGGCCATGGTCAAGACGGTTCAGCTCGGCGCTCCCATGGTTCAGTGACGGCTAGTGATCTCCGACGCGCGTCCGGTTTCCATTCCGGACGCCCGGCTGGACCCCACCCCGAAACTCGAAATGGTCCTCCCCCATGAGCCGCTCCCCCTGCGGCGTTACCGCCTTTGCCAGGTGCCATAGCAGGAGTTTTTGTCCCACTGCGGTGGCAGGAAGCCAGACCCCCGGCTCCACCGCGGGATAGAGGTCGGCAAACTCCGGCCGAAGTCGCGCCTCACGAACGTTCTGCTGCACACTGATCTCCTTGTGTTGCCGTTGTGCCGGTACCAGTTCCGATCCTCGCGCTGCCACCACTCCTACTGTAATGCGCTCAGATCCCGCGCCCCGCAAGAGCGTTCCACCATGATCCGGCGGGCCTACCACATCCCATTGCTGCGCGCTAGCTTCTCTCACCTCGGCGCCGTAGCCAAGTGGTAAGGCAGAGGTCTGCAAAACCTCCATTCGTCGGTTCGATTCCGACCGGCGCCTCTGTGATCCACAAGCACTTAGGGCCTCCACGGCGGAGGCCCTTTTCTCGTTTGGGAAGGTTGTTGGGAAGAGTCAGCGCGACCGTGGGCACTCGACTTTCAATTCTTCCACCCATCGCTCTTCGCCGGCCGCCGACGTCCTCCTCCCAAGAGATTCCCTGATCGTAGAGGCTGACACCCAGAAACCGCTGGTTATCTACCGCCCGCTTCAGGTGTACCACCCGTGGTCCGTGCTACAGGCAGCGCTTGAGGTGGGCGGGGTGCTGGCGCGTAACCCGAGCACCCTACCCGAATTTTCTCTCCCAGCTGGAGCGGTTCAACCCGTCCACCCGCCTGTCATGTAAGCGGCGCCGCGTAGACCTAACCGGCCTCCTGTGCTGACGCTCATCGAGCCGGGGACGCCATGAGCGGCTCGCCGCTGACCACGACCTCGAGACGCAGATCTGACTGCTTTCCGCGGTTCTCTCTCCGTTCCCTTTCCCTCGGCCTTCACCTCAGGCGTTCCCTCTACAATTGGTAACATCCCGGTGAGACCGAAACAGGTACGGACACCAGAGGCTATGGGGCCGAACCGCCTTTCGGTGCCCAAAACTCGGGATCGGCTGCTATGACCTCTTTGGATGGGTAACTCATCTTCGGACTAAGTGCGAAAAGAGCGGACTCTCCACTCACGATGCCAGCCCGGGTGAACTCCCGCAGCTGCCGGCGACCCTCCTCGCCGAGTGCGTCCTGGTACGGCTTCTTGTGGCTCTCCTGCGCCAGGTCTGCCTCCTCAAGCGACTTCATGGGGATGAAGACCAGATAAGTCGGACCTGGCATACCCGACACGACCTGGTAGATCGCGAAGTGCTCGTCCATCTTTGCCTTCTCATGCCCGGCATTTACGATCTTTCGCGAGTCGGCAAAGGCGCTGTCGTAGCCCGAGCGTACTGTCAAGGTAGTGACCGTGAAATAGCGCATCTCGCCCACCTTGATGTTGGGTCGATAGCTGAGGTCCTCCCGATAGAGGGCAACGACGCTCCGCACACCTGATAGCAGTTCTCCGTCCAGTGCAGCCAGCCGCTCAAGCTCGCGCTGCAGCGCCGGCGACTGCTCCACGTTCTGCTGATCCTTCCCCCAGGCCCCGAACGACTCGTAGCCGCTCAGGAACCACGCCTCAGGCGGCCCGGTCATCGTCGTCATGGCGAGGTAGTTGGTGGGCCACTTCGCCTTGGCAAACGCCCGCGGCCAGCCCGCTTCGACCTTCTCATGCGCCGAGCCCTTGCCCGGTTTCACTTGTTCCCGAAAGATTTGGAGGACCTTTGGTGGGCCTTCAGATGCAGGAGTCTGGGCGGAGGCCACGGCGGACGAGGCCACCACGAGCAATAACGCTGCGGGAGTGAGTACCGGAAAGCGCCTCATAGGACCTCGGTTGATGATGGGGTTGAACTGAAATGGGCATCCGACCCTATGCTACTGCAGCGCCACAGGGGCCGCTAGAGGCACCAACGTGGTTCTCCCATCGAAATTTGGCCCGCGCGCCCGGTGGGTGACTGCGAGTGGATCAGGTGGGGGCCAGTTTCTTACTCGGAGGCTTTCTTGCGCAAGTTTCTAGTGTTGCTTTCGACCGGCACGCTCGCCGTGCAATTCGACGCCGCCTCCTGTAACCCGAACAACGGCCACCTGGGGCAGGATGGGCACCGATCGCTAGTTGCTTGCGTCGCACAATGCGATGCACACAGCGGCTAACGTTATGGCACCAGCACCGACGACTGACCCGACAATCAGCAAGACCGTTCGGGTAGCATCTGGCCGCTTCACGGCCATTTCCGTCACGTTCTCCACTGGGAACGACACAATGGCCCCGCCTCTGTTCCGACCGGTTATGATGCCCTCAGCGAGCTTCGGGTGCTTGACCTCCACACGCTGACTGTCAGGTGTGGTGATCCGCACGCCCTTGCGTGCATAGAGGGAGTCCGAGAACGCCTCTTCCGGGGCCACGGTTTGCACCTTCCAGCTCGTGCAAGCACTCAGATAAGTCGCCAGCAAGCAGGCAGAGATATATCGGGTGGTGGGATAACGCATCGGTTGCTCTTGGGCAGCGGGGAGGCAGAAGGCAGAAGTGGGGCTGCGCTAACGTACGGCTCGGTACAAGGGGTCGCTAGGATTCCTTCACGGCCTCTCACTCGTGGGAAGGTCTTGGGAAGGTCCGGCCGAAAAGGACGCGAAGAGCCGTGACGCTGCGGTAGTGGGGGCCTGAACTAACAGGCGGTCACGTCACGGGTTCGGAAAAGACGCAAAGGCCTGCAAGAGTCCGGGTAGAACTGCAAAACCTCCATTCGTCGGTTCGATTCCGACCGGCGCCTCTGGCACCCTCCGCAATTCGGGCCTCCCACCAGGAGGCCCGTTCTCGTGGCTCTCCTGCGCCAGGCTCGCCTTAGAGAGGTAGCTCACTGCGGACCCGCAATTTTGAGTGTATCCTATAGATACCAATTCAGAGGGTATCCCCGTGAAGATGCTTCGGATGGTTCCGGTTCTCGTCGCCGCACTGGCTGTATTCTCCACCAATTCCGCCACCGCTCAGGCCCAGTCCGCCGGGGTGAGTTGTAACTGGCACTGTTACCGAGTCGTGCTCCCGCTGGGCCTCGCCATACGCGAAATCACCGATGACGGCAGCTTCGTAACTTTAGAAGACGGCAGCGTTTGGGAGATCCGTCTCCCCCAGCGTCCGGTGGCCTCCAGCTGGCAGCCCGGTGACTTCGTCCAGTTGAAAACCATATGGGCCCCAGTTGACCGTTTTGAGATTTTGCTGGCCCACGGAGACACGGATCGGGCGGAGGCGAGACTCGCCGGCCGGCCACAGTTGGCCAGGGCGAGCGGGCAGCAGTAAGGTCTGCAAATTCAGGAGTAGTACCGCCTCATTTCGGCGGCGACTCCATCCAGGTCGGGGAAGAGCCGCCGCTCATCCACGCTCACGAGATCGAGCTGATCGCGGAACCGAGCGGCTTCCCCCGCCGGGATGATGAACTTCGTCAATGCGGAGCCCAGGCCATGGCCCTCCAGGAACCGGTCGAACGGGACCCGCTTGTCCGAGCACAGAGTGAAGGTGGCGGATTGCGCCACTATGCGTGGGCTCAGCGAAGGCGGCTCGATCATGCAGGCGAGCTGCTTGGCATGAGCAGCGCGGCCGAAAAGTGCCCACGGCGTCATCGGCCGGTCCGGGCCGAGTATCCCTTCCAGATCCTGAATGAGCAGCGCCAGCTCCGACAGCCCGAAGAATCGGTGCATGCTCTTCCAATCCAGCCGCCAGACGACGCGATCCGCGACGGGGTTCCCCGCCAAGGTGGCAAAATGGGCGGCGACCAGTGGAGAGTAGGTCCAGTCCAGCAGCCGGGTGGGCAGGCCGTGGTGCTGGGCCGCCACCAGCACTTCCCAATCGTTGACCGGTGGAGTGCTGAAGTAAGGCCGCGAGTAGCGGATGAAGTTCCGAAGGATGTGCTCCTCGAGCTCGGCCTTCGAGTGCGGAGATCCCGCTCCCCCCAGCTTGTCCAGGCTGGTGAGCAGGGGCCATCTCGCGTCGCCATCCCCCCGATAGATACCGCTGTCCCTCCGACGCCCCGTCTTGGGGTCCGGTTCCGTGGGCGTGACCTTGTCGATCAGGTCGCCCAGGCTTTTGACGGTGATCTCGGTGATTGCCATGGTGGGCCGGAATGTAAGGGCGTCACTCGGTGTGACATACATCCTAGCACCATGGTCAGAAGATCCCGAACATGCAGGGTGGGAGAGCTTCGCAGGCCGCGGGGCTCCCGGCACCCGCGGGCTGACATTGAGGCAATGGCAATGGCGGTACGGGAAGCTAGACTCCGGCCCGAGTGGGCCCATCTATATCCGGGGCTCCCAGCCGGGAGGTGGATAGTGGTCGCCCGATTAGTCCCGTTGGTCTTGCGCCACCGGCTCGAGGACGATCCCATCTGGGAGTTCGCCCGCAGGATTCTGGTGGACGATCACTTCGAGTTCCGCGGTGGCCGATCGCGGGACAACACCTGGAGCGGCATTCTGAGCCGGGTCGAAGACGCGTGAAGCCTCTCCAAGCGCTCCCTTGGCTGCTGCTCGGAATGCTGGGTTCCGTCGGTCCCGCCCGTGGGAGCGCAGCCCAGGATCCTCCCCGGGTCGTGATCCAGACTTCACTTGGCAGCATGGAGGTGGAGGTGGACACGCTGCGAGCACCGCTGACCAGCCGTAACTTCCTTCGCTATGTCGATCAGGGCTCCTACCGCGGCGGTCGGTTTCACCGGACCGTCAGGCTCGACAATCAGCCCGAAAATCAGGTAAGAATCGAAGTCATACAGGGGGGGCTCGACTCCCTCCGGGCGAAGGATTTTCCCCCGATCGGACTGGAGCGGACCTCGGAAACGGGGCTTTCCCACCGGGACGGAACCATCTCCATGGCCCGGGATGGCCCGGACACGGCCACATCCGATTTCTTCATCTGCATTGGCGATCAACCGGAGCTGGACTTCGGCGGGAAGCGAAATTCGGATGGTCAGGGTTTTGCCGCCTTCGGAAAGGTGGTGCGTGGGATGGACGTCGTGCGGCAGATTCAGACGGCGCGGGCTCAAGGACAGCGACTCACCCCACCGATCGAGATTGTCGGTATCACCCGGGCGAGGTAGAGAAGGCAGGGGGATTGAAGTCTCCCTCCCATCGCGCCAGGACGACCGTGGCCAGGCAGTTCCCGACCACGTTGACTGTGGTACGGCCCATGTCCATCAGCTCGTCCACACCCAGGATGATGGCCACCCCCTCGAGCGGCAGGCCGAAATGGAGGAGAGTTCCCGACAGAATAACCAACGAAGCTCGCGGAACCCCGGCGACGCCTTTGCTCGTGATCATCAACGTGAGCATCATAAACAGCTGCTGGCCCAGGCTGAGGTCTACCCCCGCCGCCTGGGCTACGAAGATTGAGGCGACGGCGAGATATAGCGTCGAGCCGTCGAGATTGAACGAGTATCCGGTTGGCAGCACGAAGGCCACGATGCGCCGCGGGACGCCCAGGAGCTCCATGTTTTCCATGGCTTTGGGGAGTGCCGCCTCGGAGGACGTGGTCGCGAAAGCGATCAGCGCGGGCTCCTTCACCATACGGATGAATGCGCGCAGCGGGACACGAGCCAGGATCGCCACCGGAACCAGCGCCACCAGGATGAACACGAACAGGGCGCCGTAGAGCGTGAGCACCATCTTGCCCAGATTGATGAGCACGCCCACACCACTGTGTCCTACCGTTACCGCGATCGCTGCACCAATCCCGATCGGTGCGAACTTCATCACGATCCCGGTGAACTTGAACATCGTCTCCGCCAGACCCTCGCAGAACCCCAGCATTGCCTCCTTGGGCCTGCCCTTGACCTGGGAGAGCGCGACGGCAAAAAGGATCGAAAAGAAGACGATCTGCAGAACCTCGTTGTTCGCGGCCGCCTCAAAGAAGCTCTGTGGGACCAGGTGCTCCAGGATACCGCCCAATGAGGTGGTCTTCTGCGCCAGCTGCTGTCCCGGTTCGGCGGAGGCTGCCAGCTTTACTCCGACCCCGGGCTTGGTGAGGTTCACCGCCGCAAGGCCGATGAACAGTGCGGCGGTGGTAACGATCTCGAAGTAGAGGATGGACTTGAAGGCCAGGCGTCCCACCCGCTTCATATCGTCCCCGTGACCGGCAATGCCGATGACGAGGCTGCCGAAGATGATCGGCACGACGATCGACTTGATCATCCGGAGGAAGATGGTCGAGAGGGGCTTGAGGCTGGCCGCCAGGTCGGGGTTGAGCCACCCGACCAGCGCACCGATCACCATGAAGATCAGGATCCACTTGGTGACGGAGATGCTGCGGAAGTAGTTCCAGACTACACTCACCGTGCGGCTAACGCCCCCGCTTTGACGTCTATGCCGGCCAGCACGGCCGCATATGAGGCTGCAAACTTGGCTACTCCATCCGCCTCGAGGTCGCGGGTGACCGTCTCGAGGTCGATGCCCGCCTGTTGCAGGGCATGGAGCTGCGCCGGCGCGGCGGCAACGATCTCATGGATGCGGATAGCCGGGTTGCCGTGGTCGCGGTAGGCGTCGAACGTCTCTGGAGGAAGGGTGTTGACGGTGTGTGGAGCGGCCAGCGCCTCGACATAGTACACGTCCGAAAGACGGGGGTCCTTGGTGCTGGTCGATGCCCAGAGCGGCCGCTGGGGTTTTGCCCCGGCCCGCGCCAGGATACCCCACCGCGGGGTTGCCAGTGTCCGCTCAAAGACCCCGTAGGCCATGCCGGCGTTGGCAATGGCAATCTTGCCTTGCAACGGGTGGCCCGGGGTACTCTTCAGCAGCGCATCGACCTTCCCGTCCACCCGGCTCACGAAGAAGCTGGCCACCGACGCGATCGCGTGAAGCGAATCCCCCCGCTTCAGCCGTAACTCCATGCCCGTCAGGAATGCTTCAACCACCTCGGCATAACGCTCGATCGAGAAGAGCAGGGTGACGTTGACGTTGATCCCAGTCGCGATGCAGTGGGCGATGGCCGGGAGACCCGCCCGGGTACCCGGGATCTTGATCATCGTGTTGGGCCGGGCCACCGCACCCCAGAGGCGTTCCGCTTCGTGAATGGTGCCATCTGTGTCATTCGCGAGTGTGGGAGACACCTCGAGTGACACGTACCCATCGGCGCAGGCGGACTCCTCATAGAGCGGCATGAAGGCGTCGCAAGCGGCCCGGACGTCGGCCACGGCCAGCGATTCGAAGATCTCACCGGCGGTGCGACCCTGGTCCGTCAACCGGCGGATGTCCTCGTCGTAGAGACGGCTTCCGGCAATCGCCTTCTCGAAGATCGTGGGGTTCGAGGTCATGCCCCGGAGGCCGTCCTCGGCAATGAGCCGCGCGAGCTGGCCCGACGCGACAAGATCGCGAGTGATGTAGTCGTACCAGAGGCTCTGGCCCAACTGACTCAGCCGGAGTAGCGGATTGGTCTCAGACCGCCCGCGCTGTACGCTCATTCCGATCTCCGGCTGGGAGAAGCACGGTTGCCCGAAGTGAGCCGCCGGGCCGCTTCCGCCACGTGCTCCGGGGTGAGCTTGAACTCTTGAAACAGTCGCTCACCCGGGGCGGACGCCCCGAATCCGTCCATGCCGATCATCGTCCCTTGGTCAGTGGTCCAGCGCGACCATCCGAACGTGCCCGCCGCCTCCACGGCTACCCGGGCTTTGACTCCGGGTGGCAGCACCGTGTCACGATAGCGCTCCGGCTGGGCCGCGAAAAGCTCCCAGGAGGGCATGGAGACCACACGGGCCCGGATTCCTTCGGCCAGGAGCAGCCTGGCCGCGCCGAGTACTACAGCCACCTCTGATCCCGTAGCCATGAGGATCGAATCCAGGCCACCCGGCCCGGGCGGGTCCAGGAGCACATACGCCCCCCGTCTCAATCCATCGGCGGCGGCCACCACGGTGCGATCCAGGACCGGCAGTTTTTGTCGGGTAAGCACCAGCATCGTGGGTCCGTCCCGGCGCTCCATCGCCACCCGCCACGCTTCGATCGTTTCACCGGCATCCGCCGGACGCAGTGTAACCAGATTTGGAATCGATCGAAGCATGGCCAGGTGCTCGACCGGCTGGTGGGTCGGACCGTCCTCTCCCACACCGATCGAGTCGTGGGTGCCGATATAAATGACGGGAAGGCGCATGATGGCGGCCAGGCGGATCGACGGCTTCATGTAATCGGAGAACACCAGAAAGGTGCTTCCAAACGCTCGCAGGCCGCCATGCGCGGCAATGCCGTTCAGACAGGCGGCCATGCCATGCTCGCGCACACCCCAATGAAACGTCCGGCCGGTGGTTGTAGGGCCGAAGGTGCCCCCCTGCTCCAAGGTGGTCCCGGTGCTGCCGCCCAGATCCGCTGATCCGCCCACCAGGTTGGGAACCGCTTTGGCAATGGCCTGAAGCGCCAAGCCGGAGGCCTGGCGAGTAGCCAGTTGCCCTGCGGATGGGGCGACAGCGGGCAAGGCCTTTTCCCAGCCTTCCGGCAACGCCCCGGAAAGCCACTGCCGGAACTCGGCCGCCAGTTTGGGGTGCGCGGAGTCATACGCGTCGAAGTGCTTCTGCCATTGCGACTCGAGCTCAGCCCCGCGAGAAACGGCACCGCGCCAGTGAGCGAGTGCGTCCTCAGGTATGTGGAATGCCGGCTCCTGTGGCCATTTCATGATTTCCTTGGTGCGCCGGACTTCCTCCGCACCCAGCGGGGCTCCATGAGCGTCCGCGGTGTTCCGCTTGGTGGGAGCGGGATCAGCGATGGCGGTTCGCAGGATGACGAGGGTTGGGCGCGTTGTCTCGGCCCTGGCTGCTTCGTACGCGGCGGTAATCGCTCCGAGGTCGTTGCCGTCAGCCACCTTCACCACCTGCCAGCCATATGCCTCGAAGCGCCCACCCACGTCCTCTGAAAAGCTCAGGGCGGTGTCGCCGTCGATCGTGATGTGATTGTCGTCGTAAATAACATTCAGCTTCCCCAATCGAAGATGCCCGGCCAGCGAGGCCACCTCACTCGCCACACCTTCCATCAGATCACCGTCGCTGGCCATGACCCAGGTGCGGTGATCCACGATCGTGAGGTCGCGGCGATTGAAATGGCCGTCGAGAAAACGCTCCGCGATGGCCATCCCCACCGCGTTCCCGAATCCTTGCCCCAGCGGACCTGTGGTGGTCTCCACCCCCGGCGTATGCCCCCGTTCGGGATGCCCCGGCGTCAGGGAACCCCATTGCCGGAAGTTCATGATCTCCTGGAGTGGCAGGTCGTACCCGCTGAGGTGAAGGAGCGAGTAGAGCAGCATCGACGCGTGGCCGCAGGAGAGAACGAAGCGGTCACGATCGGCCCACTCCGGATTACCAGGGTTGTGGCGGAGGAAACGGGTCCACAGGACGTACCCGGCCGGTGCCAGCGCCATTGGAGTGCCGGGGTGCCCCGATTGCGCCTTCTCCACCGCGTCCATGGTGAGGGCGCGTATGGAATTGATGCTCCGCCACGCGAGTTCGGGCGGCGGGTCGGCTTCACGGGAAGATGACGATGAGGGATCCGATCGCACGGCTCGGGCGCGGGTACTCTCTGCGTTCAGGACCGGCTCCTTTCGGGCGTTGGCCCGGCAACGCCGGACATCGGGTAGGAGGGGGGAAGATAGACGGTACGGCGGTACGGCGGTAAGCACTCGAGTGTCATCCCGAGCGGATGGGAGGGATCGCCTAAGGAGACGTCAATTGGTGATCGTTGTGCCGACGTAAACCCGCGCGATCCCTC
>JBKJZM010000309.1:0-5246 GCA_046715295.1 Gemmatimonadales bacterium
ACGGCCACGATCTCGTATTCCCTGATCAGGACCGATCGCTTCCAGCTGGTGGGCGGCGGATTTTCCGAGACCGTGACCCGGCAGCGCGAGTGGCCGGTGGGCAACCTCCGCTGGACCCGCACCTTCGGCAAGGGGCCGCTGGCCCTGGTGGCGGCCGGTGCGGGTCTGCGGCGGCGCTATGGTACCTCGACTCAGCCGAGCGGTGGCGACGGCGGTGCCACCAGCGCAATCTCCTCCTACTCGCTCACCCCCGACTTGCAGCTCTCCTTCCGCAATGGCCTCGCGTTAACGATGAGCCTGGGAACCCGGTCCCAGCGCACGGAAAACAACGGCAACGCGACCGAGCTCGACCAGGACGACCTGACCGGCTCGCTCAACTATTCCTTCGCCTTACCCGCAGCGATCAGCCGGATGCGGAAGCAGGTTCGCTCCACGCTTACCGCGGTCTCCTCGAAGACCCTGACCTGCCTGGAGCAGAGGGAGGACCCCCTTTGCACTGTCGTCTCCGACGTCCGGCGCCAGGAGATCCGCGGCGGGCTCGATACCGACCTCCTCAAGACGGTGAGCGGTGGTCTTCAATTCGGGTACTCGATCAGCGACGCCCGTCACGTGAGCCGGCGGACCTCCCAGATATTCCTGATGCTCACCTTCCAGCTATCGCTTTACGCCGGGGATTATCGGTAGGGCGGTAGTTGAAGAGGCGGGAGGAAAAGAGTCGGAAGCCAGCCGGCGAAGGATCGGGCAAGTGATCGAGGTCCCTAACGAGGTTACGTTAACGTATGCCATTTCCAGCTCTACGCCGGTCTGCCTTTTGTGTCCTTTCCGCCTTGTCCGCCCTCTCTGCCTGCCGGGAGAAGCCCCGCGCGCCGCAGGAGTTCGACGGTCCGGGCGCGTTGGGATACATCCAGACGCAAGTCGGGTTCGGGCCCCGAATTCCAGGCAGCGAGTCTCACCGGCGCATGGGAAATTGGCTCGACAGCCTGCTCCGTCAGCGGGCCGATACGGTGATCGTGCAGAGCTGGGCCCACGTCACGGCACGGGGAGATACGCTTCCGCTCCGAAACTTCATCGCCCGGTTCAACCCGTCGGCGGCGAAGCGACTGCTCCTCCTGGCTCACTGGGACAGCCGGCCCATCGCGGACAGCCCCCGGTCCCGCGACTCCACCCAACCCGTCCAGGGGGCAAATGACGGCGGGTCGGGAGTCGCGGTGTTGCTGGGCGTGGCGGACGCGCTGAAGCGCAACCCGCCGGGCGCAGGTGTGGACCTCCTGTTCGTCGATGGCGAGGACTACGGGGACTTCACCAGGGACACCGCAGACGTGCTGATCGGATCGCGCTACTACGGGGCACACCAGCTGCCGGGACCGCGGCCGCTTTATGCCGTCCTCTTCGACCTCGTCGCCGACAAGGATCTCCAGATCTATCAGGAAGGCAACTCGCTGGTCGGCGCCCCCGAGGTGGTCGAGCTGGTCTGGGATACGGCGAAAGATCTCGGGTACGGCGGATATTTTATCGCCTCCCCCCGACACACCCTCATCGATGACCACCTCCAGCTGCAGAAGGCCGGCATACGGGCCATCGACGTCGTGGACTTCGACTATCCGTCGTGGCACACCCCGGACGACACGATGGACAAGGTGAGCGCGGCAAGCCTCCAGATTGTGGGTGACGTGGCCTTGGCCCTGGTGAGACGCGAGCAATAGCGGCCGTATCTGCTGCGCAATGATCCAGCATGCGCTGAATCTCCTACCTGCCTTCCATCGTTCCCGCCTACCGTCGCTCCATGCTTCCCCCCGAGCGTCGAGCGCTGCTGTTACTTCTGACTCTGGCCGTCGCGGGTCAGGGTGTACGCCTCCTCGCCACCCGGGCCGGTGAGCCTCCGGGTCAGGTCCAGCTTCTCCCCACGCTCTCGGACGGGTCTCCAACGGCTCAGCGTGACAGCACTATGCATGAGGCACGGCCGCTGGCTCCCGGCGAGCTGGTTGACGCCGATGTCGCGCTGCCGGCGGAGCTCGCTCGCCTGCCTAGGGTCGGTCTGGCACTGGCAAAGACCATGGTGGCAGATCGGGAGGCCAAGGGGGCGTTTGGCAGCCTGGAGGGGCTCGACCGGGTTCCTGGGATCGGTCCGGGGCTGCTCCGCACCCTCGCCCCGCACCTCACCTTCAGCGGTGCGAACGTGGGGAACGCGGCACACAACCCTCTGAGTGCAGGGCTTGGCACCGCGTTTGCTCCCCCACCTCTTAGAAACGTGGCTATCGCCGGGTCGGAGCGGCCCGATCGCGTCCTCAACGTCAATCGTGCCACCGCTGTCGAGCTGGAGGGACTGCCCGGGATAGGCGCTTCCCTGGCCCGGCGGATCGTGGCGGACCGCGAGGCCCGGGGACCGTTTGCGACGGTAGAGGCGCTGGACCGTATTCCAGGGATCGGGCCGGGGCTGGTGGCCCGCCTCGGCGGGCTGGTCACTGCACCGTGAGGTGATCCTCACGTCATCGGCACCGCCTTCCGATGATATCTCTGAACCCTTATCGGATACCTCGGACCTAATGGCGACTGCACCTGCCGCGGGCGATCGGCTTGGCGAAATCCTGCTCCGTGAAGGCCTGGTTACCCGGGAGCAGCTCGGGCAGGCTCTTACCGAGCAGAAGAACACCAAGCACCGGCTGGGCTACGTCCTGGTCAAGCTCGGGCTGGTTCAAGAGCTGGAGATCACCAAGGTCCTGGCCCGACAGTATCGGATGCCGGCGGTCGATCTCACCCGGTTCGAGGTCGATCCGAAGATCATCAAGCTGGTTCCCGCCGAGATGGCCACCAAGAGCGTCGTGCTTCCGCTCAAGCGCGAAGGCCGCACGCTCACGATCGCCATGGCCGATCCCACCGATCACGGACTGCTCGAAGACCTTAAGTTCATCACCCGTTTCGATCTCTTTCCGGTCATTGCCGGCGAGTACACTCTCCGCAATCTGATCGAAAAGCACTACGAATCGTCCGACCAGCAGCTCCAGAGCCTGCTCAAGGACATGGAGGAGTCGGGTGAGGAGGTGGAGGTTGTCGAGGAGCAGGAAGACGAGGCAGCCACCCAGGCGCAAATCGACGACGCGCCGGTGGTCAAGCTGATCAACGGCCTGCTGACCGACGCGGTCAAACGGGGCGCCAGCGACATCCACATCGAGCCGTTCGAGCACGAGATCCGGGTACGGTACCGGATCGACGGCGCCCTGCTCGAGATCATGAAGCCCCCGCTCAAGATGAAGGCGGCGCTCACGTCACGGGTAAAGATTCTCTCTCAGCTCAACATCGCCGAACGGCGGGTGCCGCAAGACGGCCGCCTGAAGCTGAAGATGGGAAGCCGGGTGATCGACTTCCGCGTGTCCACGCTTCCGGTGCTCTTCGGCGAGAAGATCGTGCTCCGAATCCTCGACAAGGGCAACCTGACGCTGGACCTGACCAAGTTCGGCTTCGAGGAGAAGGCGGAGCGCGATCTCATGAAGGCGATTCTCAACCCCTACGGCATGGTGCTCGTCACCGGGCCGACCGGGTCGGGAAAGACCACCACGCTGTATTCCGCGCTGTCGCGCATCAACACGACCGAAGTCAACATCATGACCGCGGAAGACCCGGTCGAGTACAACCTGATGGGCATCAACCAGGTGTTGGTGCGCACCGACATCGGCCTGACCTTTGCCGCGGCGCTGAAGGCGTTTCTTCGGCAGGACCCGAACATCATCATGATCGGTGAGATCCGCGATCTGGAGACCGGAGGCATCGCCATCAAGGCGGCGCTCACCGGACACCTCGTGCTCTCCACCCTGCACACCAACGACGCGCCCAGCACCATCACCCGTATGATCGATATGGGTATCGAGGCGTTCAACGTGGCCAGCGCGGTAAACCTCGTGGCCGCACAGCGTTTGGTGCGCCGCATCTGCAAGGACTGCAAGGCCGAGCATAAGTACACCGACGTGGAATTGGCGGCCCTGGGCACAGATCTTGACAGTCTGCGGGCGATCAAGTTCATGAAGGGAACCGGCTGCGATACCTGCAGCGGTACCGGCTATAAAGGGCGGGCCGGCCTCTATGAGGTCATGGCCATGTCCCCTGAATTGCGCCGGATGGTCCTTCGGGGAGCCTCGGTGGCCGATATCCAGACCCAGGCGGTCTCTGAGGGTATGCTCACGTTACGCATGGACGGGATGAAGAAGATCGAGCGCGGCGTGACCACCCTCGAGGAAGTCGTCAAGGAGACTGCCGGATGACGTTCAATCTGCGGGCACTGCTGGAAGAGATGATTCAGAAGGATGCTTCTGACCTCCATATCACGGCGGCCGAGCGACCGAAATTGCGGGTCGACGGAGACATCGTCGACAGCTCCGCGATCGAGGTTCTCACCCCCAAGGACACGCTGCAACTGGCGTATTCGGTGCTGACGGAAAACCAGAAGAAGCGATTCGAGACCGACGACGAGCTGGACTTCTCGTTCGGAATTCAGAACCTGGCGCGCTTCCGTGGCAACGTATTCAAGCAGCGTGGCTGCGTGGCCATGGTAATCCGCATGATTCCCTTCAATGTGCGAACCTTTCAGGAGTTAGGCCTTCCTGCCGTCATCGCGAAACTGGCCGAGCGACCCCGCGGACTGATCCTGGTGACCGGCCCGACCGGCTCGGGTAAGTCCACCACGTTGGCGGCCATCATCGACAAGATCAACAAGGAGCGGAAAGGCCATATCATCACGGTCGAGGATCCGATCGAGTTCATCCATCGGCATCAGTCCTGTATCGTGAATCAGCGGGAGATCGGTACCGATACCAAGAGCTTCGCGTCGGCGCTGAAGTACGCGCTCCGCGAGGATCCAGATGTCATCCTGGTGGGAGAAATGCGGGACCTCGAGACGGTGGGTGCCGCGCTGACCATCGCGGAGACCGGCCACTTGGTGCTCGCCACCCTGCACACCAACTCCGCGGCCGAGTCCATCAACCGCGTGATCGACGTCTTCCCGTCCAACCAGCAATCCCAGGTTCGGGCCCAGCTCGCCTTCGTACTCGAGGGCGTGGTCACACAGACCCTGCTGCCGAAGCTGAAGGGACGCGGCCGGTCCATGGCGGCCGAGATCATGGTTGCCACCCCGGCCATCCGGGCGCTGATCCGCGACGACAAGGTCCACCAGATCTATTCGGCCATGCAGTCAGGCAAGAAGTTCGGGATGCAGACCATGAACGACGCGCTGTTCCAGCTCTATACCGCCCGTGAGG
>JBKJZM010000310.1:0-5597 GCA_046715295.1 Gemmatimonadales bacterium
GAATTCCTCGACTGGCGGGACATGGATACCATCGACCGAATCGAACGCACCCTCGACACCCTGCGTCCCTACATCGCCTCGCATAAGGGGCAGGTGGAAATTGTGGACTTCGACGAGCAGGACGGCACGCTCCTGCTCCGGCTGGGGGGGACCTGTCACGGCTGTGCGGCCTCGTCGATCACCCTGAAGCAGGGGATCGAGAGCAGGTTGCGGGAGATGGTGCCAGAGGTGAAACAGGTGCAGGCGGTCTAGTGCCCTTGGCCGAATCACTCGAAGCCCGTGTCACGGCGGCCCTGGCCCGGATTCAGAACCCGAGGTTGGAGAACGACCTGCTGTCGGCGGGCATGATTCGCGACCTCCAGGTCAGCGAGGCCGGCAAGGTCAGCTTTACCTTTCTGCTCGCCCCCGAAGACCCGGCAACGCTGGTGCGGTCGGCCCGCACGGCGGTGGCAGCGGTCGAAGGGGTGCGGAAGGAAGAGATCAAGATCAACGTCACCAATCCGGCCGGTCCGGTCAAACCCACCCACGGACCGCCCACTGGTCCAGGCGTCGCCACGCAGATGCCTCCCGCCCCTCAGCCCATGGACCAGCCGAACCTGGGAAAAATTCTCGCGATCTCTTCCGGCAAGGGGGGAGTTGGCAAGTCGACCATTGCCGCCAACCTGGCCATCGCCCTGACCCAGGCGGGGTTTCGGGTGGGCGTGATGGATGCCGACGTATACGGCCCCAACATCCCCCGCATGTTCGGCGTGAACGAGCGGCCCGCCGTCCTCGGCGGCAAGATCCAGCCGCTCGAGGCTTACGGCGTGAAGCTGATGTCGCTCGGACTGTTGATCGAGCGCGACGCGCCGGCCATCTGGCGCGGCCCGATCATCATGAAAATCATGAACCAGTTCCTCCGGGATGTGGACTGGGGCCAGCTGGACTATTTCATCGTGGATCTGCCGCCCGGAACGGGAGATGCCCAGCTCTCGCTGGTGCAGGGCACCCATGTCACCGGTGCGGTCATCGTAACCACACCGCAGGAGGTAGCGGTGGGCGATGCCCTCCGCGGCGCCAAGATGTTTGAACGGGTCGGCGTCCCGGTGCTTGGTGTGGTCGAGAACATGAGCGGGTTTACCGATCCCGAGACCGGCAAGCGGTTCGATCTCTTCTCGTCCGGAGGCGGCCAGCGTCTGGCGGACGAGATTGGAGTCCCGCTCTTGGGCTCCGTACCGCTCCAGCCCGAGCTGGCCGCGTTGGCCGACGCCGGCGAGCCCATTCTGATCGCTCAGCCGGATAGCTCCGCCGCTGTGAGCCTGCGCCAGATTGCCGACAGCCTCCAAAGAAAGACCGCTGGCCGCAGCGCCTCACTGCCGATACTTCGGGGGTAGACGGTTTGTCGATCATCACCCTCCTGACGGATTTCGGGAGCGCAGACCATTACGTAGCTGAAGTGAAGGGCGTACTCCTGACCCGCGCACCGGGAGTCACACTGGTGGACGTCACCCACGGCATCCCCCCTGGTGACGTCCGATCGGGAGCCTACGTCATTGGCCGAACCTGGCACCGCTTCCCGGCCGGCAGCATCCACCTGGCGGTCGTGGACCCCGGGGTTGGCACGTCGCGTCCCGCGCTGGCCTTCAGTGCCCACGGACACTTCTTCGTCGGTCCCGATAACGGGGTGTTTACCCCGGTTCTGCACGACGCCGAGATAGAAGCCGTCCTGCTGCTCACACCCGAGGCGGCTTCGCCAACCTTTCATGGCCGGGACCTCTTCGCTCCCGCGGCAGCAGCGCTGGCGTGCCGCATGCCGCTCAACACCCTGGGGCAGCCGCTTGCCGGGATTCCTGAACGCCTGGCCTATACCGCGCCCCACTACGAGGGCAAGACCGTGGTGGGGGAGGTGGTCTATATCGATCGGTTCGGCAGTCTGGTGACGAATCTGACCTCGGAGCTGGTGCCGACGTACGCGAGGCTGGAGGTGGAGGATCTGGACCTCGGCCCGCTCCGCGAGACCTACAGCGACGTCACTGCGGGTGGACTCCTGGCCTATGTCGGCTCGGGCGGCGCCATCGAGATCGCCGTCCGCAACGGCTCGGCCGCGCGTCGGTTGGGCGTTGGGGTAGGAGGCAGGGTTCGCGCCAGGTTAGGGTGAAAATGAGGTTTACGTTACCTCCGTGTCCTCTGTGCCTGGGTGGGTAGATCTTGCTGATCGACGTCGGAACCGGTCCACCAGCTGCCGCGAGAATTTCCACAACTTCCGGATCAGCAGTACCGAGATAACCACCAGCACGAGCACGATTCCCGCCGTGAGCAGCGGGTGTTCCGCCGCCAGCCAGACCAGCAGTACCGCCAGTCCATCCTCCATGATACTGAGCGCCCAGTTGCTCACCGGCTCCGGGCTGGTGTTGGCCGCCGCGCGGGCGCTGGCCTTGGCGCCATGGGACGTCAGTGCTACGCTGCCTGCCAGAAGTGCCGCACCGATTTTGTACTCCTCCGGCACGTTTCCGAACGCGCTGTAGGAGAGGACCGCGGCAGCCGGAGGGCGAATAAAGGTGTGCAGGGCGTCCCATGCGCTGTCGACGTAGGGGATCTTGTCGGCGATAAACTCGACCAGAAAGAGCGTGATGGCCACGCCCAGGACGATCGGGTGGGAGAGGACTTGAAGCGTATCGGGAAGCTGGACCACGCCGAGCCGCTGCATCAGGCCCGCAGCCGCCACCGTGGCATAGACGTTCAGCCCGGAGGCGAACGAAGTTCCGAGGGCAAAGCCGAGCGTCTCAAGAGGAGACATTCATCTAATGTAAGACCATGAGCTGCTTCTGTCCCGCCTACTCGACCCATTCAATGCTGACCCCGCCCATCGCCGTGGTGAGGTCGAGGTCCAGGCGCCGCTCGGCGCTGTCGTAATTGGGCGATACGAACGAATCGCCCCGGCGTACCAACCCCGCAGGCTCGAAGCTGGACAGAAACTTGGTGCTGGTCAGTCGGACCCCTACCCGCCTTGGCAGTCGCAGCGTGAGCTCGCCCACTGCCATTTTTACCTCGACGTCGGCGTCGGAGCGCCACACTCCCGTGAAGTCGAGGAGAACCTTCCCCATGCCGCCCTCGAACTCGATCTTGTCGCACCGGCTGTTCCCCAGGCCGAGGACGGAGACCTCGGCTGCGCCGGCACTGAACGCGGCGTGCCGGCAACGCATGCCATTCGGCCGGGAAAACCGCACGGTCGCCCGGCTGGCGCCGGTCTTGAGATCGAGATCGGAGATCCGGAGGCCACCCAGCTCGATATCGGCATCCACCGCGCCGAGGCTGAGGTCGAGTGCCAAGTCTGCTCGAGGTGAGATGGTTATGGTGGCCAGCTGCCGGAGCTGGCTACGCGACACAACGCGCACTCCGCCCTGACCCGCGGCCCTGAGTCCGAGGACCACGGTGTGGCTCGACGCATCGAAGTCGCTGACCGGCACGAAGCGGTCTTTATCGTAGGAGAGGTTCATGTGGTAGAGCTCGCCCGGCGGGCCCGGCTCTACCCGGAGGCTCCCGGCTCCGTACTCGATTCGCGCCTGTAGGCGGGTTTCCCCATGGAGCTGCCGGAAGGTGCTGAAGGGACGCATGGTCTGTGCGTGCGCCGCGCCCGCCCACAGGAAGAACCCGAGGGTCAGGGCTGCCCGCACGCTCACAGTCCTCGTGAGGGCGTGCGGGTGGTCGGCCGCCGTCCCGCGGGGACGCCGAACTGGGGCGTGGCCCAGAGATACTCGTCGGTGAGCGCCTCGGGCGGGAACAGACGGCCCGAGAAGTTCTCCTTGATGCCGGCTCGACTGAGCAGCGCGGCACCAAACCCCGCGGTCCCCAGCAGCCAGCTGATGAAAAACGCCGCGCCCCAGATGATGCTTCCGGCTACCGGCACCCAACCGAATAAGGCCCAGGCTGCCCACAGGCTGGCCAGGGCCACCAGACCCACGAGCAGATAGCGATAGCTGTTGGGGGATCCGATGACCACGCCGAGGGCCATTCTCCTTCGAGTGTACGTCTCGCCCATGGCATGCGCGACCGCGAGATACCCGCCCACGATCCCTACTACGACCAGCATGGCAAAAACCGCGATGGCAAAAGGCAGCAGGAGGATTCCCGCGACGCTGAGTATCAGTCCCACGACCAGCATGCCGAACGTCGGCAGCAGCAGGATCTGTCCCAGCAGACCGGTGACGAACGCTCGTCCAAAAGAGTGTGACACGGTATCCGACACCACTTCGAGGTTCCTTTGGCTGAACATCACCAATCCAAAGCCGAGCACTGACAGGGTGAGAAAGACCCCGAGGACGCCGGCCAGTCGGCCGAACGTATCCTGAATCGGGTTCCGACTTTCGGACTCGGCCTTTGCTGCCGGTGCCAGGATCGTCGCCGACCGGAGGGTTCGCACCTCGCCGGTGATCTCACCCCCGCGGTCCCGCACCTCGCCGCCCAGCGTGAGGATATCACCCGCCACCAGGCCACCCGGGTGCACCACCACATCTCCCTTGACCGTAACCAGATTGCCCCGCAGCGTGCCGTAGACATCCGCATTCCCATCTACCACGAGCAGGTGGCCACTGAGGCTCGCTTCCGAGCCGACGCTGTAGTCGCCCCGGCGTGCGGTGCCGCCCGGAATAGTGAGGCGGGTGGCGGTGCCAGGCTGGAGCGCGGTGCGGAGCCGCTCCTCCACCACCGTGGGCTGGCTGAGATCGCTGAGGTCGATAGAGGGACCACCTTGAGGAATGGCCTGAGGACGGGATCTTGGTACGGAGCCGCGACCTTGGAGCCCGACCCGCGCGGAGACGCCGGAGACGAAACTCCTGAGACCATTCATCAGCTCTCCCGCACCGGTCCGAGAGAACGGCACCTCGGCCCGGACCGGCTGCCCGGCGACCACAAGGAGCAGCGCGAAGATCCCCAGTATCCGCTTAGATCCCGGCATGGGCCACCTGCTGGGTCGGAAGAGCCAGGAGGCGGCGCAGCGCGAACACCCCGCCCAGATAGGCAAGGGAGGCCAGCGCCGACCCGAGCGCGAGGCGGACCGGGTTATCTACCAGCGCGCGGATCCCGTGATACCAGGGTTGCTCGATCAGGTTGGACGCCAGCCCACGCAGGCTCAGCCAGGCCAACTGCCCGCCCTGAGCCAGAAACCAGGTTCCGATTGAAGCGATGGTCTCTTGGTGGGTAAGACTCCAGGCAATGCTCCCGGCCATGGAGCCCAGCAGAAGCAACGTGAGGCTCGCGGCCACGGCCAGCGACCTCGGGGTGCCAAGGAGACGGCGCTGGGTAGCTTGAAGAGAGCGGATGGCGAAGGGATCGGGGACCACGACGGAGGCCATGACTCGATCGGCAAAATCCGCCGCCGGACCCATGAGTGGGAGCGCGCCGATCTGCTCCACGATCTCGCGTTCGCCGTGGGCTCGCTCGAGGCAGATCTGGCACTGATCCAGATGCTGCTGCCACTCCTGGGCGAGTGTTCCGGCGAGCCAGGAATCGATCTCATCCGGCTACAGGTGGGCTCCCGAGGGTCGGGTCATAAGTGGACCCCTCTACGTTGAGGAAGAATTGAAGGTTTCATTCTTTGAGATGGGCAAGGGACTGACGCA
>JBKJZM010000311.1:0-11495 GCA_046715295.1 Gemmatimonadales bacterium
TGTAGGACGGCGCCACCCGCTCTACCGCGAGGGACTCGCTGATCCGGGCGAGTCCCCGGGCCGTGCCGGCCGTGATTCTGCCGCCGCGTGAAGCGATCGCATTTACCCGGCTATCCGGCAAGCCCCGGCTGTCGTCGACCAGCTCGACCCTGCCGTCGGCCGGGTTGACCCGCGCGACGCCGAGGTCGGTGGCCGCCCAGAGCGCTCGGCCCTGTCCGGTCAGCTCGCGGACCTGGTCGAACGGGGTGCCGGTGGCCGATGGACCGGGCAGCGACCGGAATTCGTCGAGGTCGCCGGCCACGAAGGTGAGGGAGGCATCGGCGAGGGGGGTCCGGTCAGTGCCGGCCCAGACGCCGCCGGGCCAGCTGAACACCGCCCCGACCCGGTCCGATGGCAAGCCGAAGTGGAGCCGTTGGGCAAGCGGCGCCCCGTCGTCCACGTACAGCGCGCCGATGCCGGAGGTCCCGAGGTACCACCCCCGATTGTCGAATGCACGCGCGGCCGCGGTGTAGCGCACATTGCGCAGCCGGTTGTCGCTCAGAATTGCCGCGGCATTCGCCTGGAGCGAGGGGTTGCTGCGGACCGCCTGCTCCACCGACGCCGCCACGACTTGGCGCGCCGGCGCTTGAGCCGGCACGGGCATCGTCCCGCCGCGGGGCAGAAGCTGCCAGTCGCGCCGGGTGCGGACATAGAGCCCGGCGCCCGGATTGTCCTGATCGAAAGCGATCGCGACCACCCCGTCAGGCACCACACCCTGATCCCAGAGCTGGAGATCGGGCTGATAGTGCACCCATCCGTCCGGACGAGCGAGCCACAGGGAGTTGTCGAGCGGATCGGCGAGGCCGTTGAAGACGCGCGCGAGCAAGGCGGGAGTGGAAGGATCGAACGACCCTTCCCAGCGCCGGAATTGGGGGTTCCAGATCAACACCGCAGATGGCGAGACGATATAGACGCGATCCAAGGAGGCGGCGATCGCGGTGATGCGGCTGAAGTCACCGATGACCGTGCGGTCTTCCGGATGCCAATCCCGGGTGAAGGACTGAGCCGCGGCAGGACATGCCAGGCACAGAGTAGCGAGCACCGCCAGGAGTCCACGCATTCGAAGAATCTATACGGTGGCTTACGTCGTTTGGGGCCGGGGCAGCTCGAACAGGACCGGAGGGCGCGGTGAAGGCCGGGCGGTGCGGAGCACTTCCCATTCGCGCCAGAGATCGGGCAGGGCATACACTACGTCCATGGGGCGAAGGCTCCGTGCGGTGGAGCGTCGGGCCGCGAGATCGGCGGCTCGGCCCAGCACCTGGGCGCCCAGCGCCGCCGCAATCCCGGGCTCGAGTCCGCTGGCGAGGTTAGTGCCCACCAGCCCGCTGAGCACGTCACCGCTACCGCCGGTGGCGAGCCCGGGATTGCCCGCGACAATGGTGAGAAGCTGCCGCTCAGGTGAAGCGATGACGGTGGGAACGCCCTTGAGCAGGACCGTGGCGCCGGTCTCCTGCGCCGCCGCCGCCGCTGCGCCCCAGGGATCGAGCTCCCGGGTGCCCGCCAGCACGGGAAACAAAGCGCGGAACTCGCCGGGGTGCGGGGTAAGTATGATGGGGCGTCCAGCGGCAAGCGGAGCCAGCTCGGCGGCGGCACCCCCGAATGCCGTCAGCGCGTCGGCGTCCAGCACCACCGCCCGGGCGGCTTCGACCAGCGCCGTGATGAGCTTCCGCCGCGGCGGCGCTCGGCCCAGACCGGGTCCGATGACTACCGCCTCGGCTCGGGCTATCAGCTCGAGGAGCGGGGCGGTTGGCGGCTGGTCGAAATCGTGAGCGAAGGTCTGGACGTCCGGCTCTGCCTGGAGGAGCGCGGCAACGGTATCGGGTGGCGCCACCGCGTGGACCAGGCCCGCTCCCGCCCCAAACGCGGCCCGCGCCGCCATTCGCACGGCGCCGCTCATGCCGGCGTCGCCGCCAACCACCACTACCCTGCCGCGGTCCCCCTTGTGGTCCCGAGCCCGGAGCCGGCGCATCCACTGCGCGGCCTGCATGTCGCTGACCACGGCGGGCCAAGCCGGATCGGCAGGTGGGTGACCAATGTCGACGATGACGAGGTCGCCCACCTCGTCACGCGCCAGCAGGTGGCCACGGCGGAATCCGCCGAAAGTCACGGTGAGGTCTGCCCGGGTCACACCGTGGGCTGTCCCCGTCAGCAGGTCGACACCGGTGGGACCGTCGATGGCAACGATGGGAACATCGAGATCGAGCAGGCGGGCGAGCAGTGCGGCCATCCCGGCCCGCGGTGCGCCTGATGCGCCGGTACCGAGCAGTGCGTCGATGACGAGCCCGACGCCGGGCCAGGGTCCGTCGGGACCCACTTCCCGCACTCCCTCGGCCCGGGCGAGCATGGCCATTCGCTCGCGTAGCTCCGATCCCGCCCCCGCCGAGGCCACCCAGACCGGGACCTCGACGTGATGCAGCGCCCTCGCGACCACCCAGCCATCGCCGCCATTGTTACCCGGCCCCGCCGCCACGAGCACCCCGGCGCGCAGCAGGAGCGGGAATCGATCCGCCAGCACCACGGCCACCGCCCTCCCGGCGCTCTCCATGAGCGTGCCGAACTCGACGCCGGCACTAACGGCGAGACGGTCCCAGTTGTTGGATTGTTCGGGGGTAAGGACGGGGATGGCGGCCATGGGCTATGGGCTATGGGCTGGTGGCTGTGCGTCCTCCCAGCAGGGCTCGGTGCGCGCGGTGAAGAGCGGCTTGAACCCCGTCACAGCCCATAACCCATAGCCAATAGCCTATTTATAGCTTTGCCCTATCGCCCGGCCGAAGCTGATCTCGCCGTTGTCGATGCGCAGATTGAACCCGCATTCTGGATTGGTGCAGACCCACGCCTTGTAGGTGATGGGCGCGCCTTCACGGCCGTAGTCCGACAGTGGGATCAGGGTTCCCTGCGAGCATTTCTGGCAGCCCGGCCACTCTTTCGTCTCCATGCTACCTCCCGGTGGCGTAGCCCGAGCTACGCACCGCGCAGGCCTTGCCATTCGTAGGAATCACCAAAGGCGTCGGCGAACTGGTACACCGCTTCGAAGTCGGACTCGGTGTCGCCCGGCTGGGTGACCAGTAGGCCGACATCGACCAGCGTGAAGACGATGCGGCCGATGTCCGCGGTGCCGGTGATACCCCAGTGAGCGAGAACGACGGGGGCCAACAAGCCGAACTGCGTGCGGGCAAAGTCACGGCAGGCCCAGGCCAGCTCGGCCCCGCTCACATGCCGCCGAGCCTCGAGGCTGGTCTGCAGAAACTCGATAGTTCCGAGGACGAAGAGATACCCCCGCTCGTGGAACTGACCGCCACGGGCGCGAATACGCGCCATCACGTCGTCCGCGAACTGCAGATCGTTCACCGATGTGCCCCCACTGGAGAAGCCACCTGCATCTTGCGCGCGCCGTCGGCTCCACCTCGAGCCCGTTTTGGGGCGTATAGGGGGAAGGCAGATGCCAGCTCCTCGACTTCTGCCTTGATCGCGGCGAGGCTTTCCTCCTCGGGCCGGGTCAGCGCCCGATCGATCAGCTCCGCGATGCGCCGCATTTCGCCGACTCCCAGTCCGCGGGTGGTGACCGCCGGTGTCCCGATCCGGATCCCGCTGGTCACGAACGCCGACTGGGGGTCGTCGGGGATCGTGTTCTTGTTGACGGTGATGCCTGCCTGGCCCAGGATCTTCTCTGCGGCCTTCCCGGTCAAATTTTTCGGCCGCAGGTCCACCAGCATCAGGTGGGAGTCGGTGCCGCCCGACACGATGGCAAAGCCGCGTTCGATGAGTGCATTGGCCAGGGCCTTGGCATTCTCGACTACCTGCCTGGCGTAAGCCTTGAAGTCGTCGGTCAGTGCCTCACCGAATGACACCGCCTTAGCCGCTATGACATGTTCCAGCGGCCCGCCCTGGGTCCCGGGGAACACCGACTTGTCGATCGCCTTGGCGTGCTCCATGGTGCACAGAATGAGTCCGGCGCGAGGGCCGCGCAGCGTCTTGTGCGTGGTACTGGTGACGACCTGCGCATGCGGGACCGGCGAGGGGTAGACTCCGCCCGCGACGAGGCCGGCGAAATGCGCCATGTCCACCAGAAAGAAGGCTCCCACCTCGTCCGCGATGGATCGGAACGCGGCAAAGTCGATGATCCGGGCGTACGCGCTGCCGCCGGCGATGATCAACCGAGGGCGCTCCTGGACTGCCTGCTCCCGCACCTTGTCGTAGTCGATCCGACCGGTACCCGGGTCCACGCCGTAGTGCACCGCCCGCCAGATGGTCCCGCTGTGGTTGACGGCGGCACCGTGGGACAAGTGTCCACCATGCGGCAGCGACATCCCCATCAGCAGCTCACCCGGACGGATGAGCGCCATGAACGCCGCGAAGTTGGCCTGGGCCCCGGAGTGGGGCTGCACGTTGGCGTGTTGCGAGCCGAACAGCTGCTTCAACCGGTCGATGGCCAGCTGCTCCACCTCGTCCACTACTTCGCAGCCGCCGTAGTACCGCTTGCCCGGCAATCCTTCGGCGTACTTGTTGGTCAGCGGCGTGCCCATGGCGTCGATCACCGCCCGGCTGGCGAAGTTTTCGCTGGCGATGAGCTCCAATCCGTCCTGCTGGCGGCGCAGCTCGGCATCGACCAGACGGGCAACGGCCGGGTCGGCTTGGCGGAGTGACGCATTGTGATCGAGACTCATTCGCGCTCCTGGTCGATCTTTTCTACCCGGCGGCTGTGTCGGCCACCGGCGAATCCGGTGTCCAGCCACGTCTTCAGGATTTCGACTCCCTCGTCTTCGCTCACGAAGCGCGCCGGAAGGATGAGGATGTTGGCATCGTTGTGCTCTCGGGCAAGCCGGGCCAGCTCGGGCGACCACGCCACCGCGGCACGCACGCCAGGGTGCCGGTTAGCCGCATATGACATCCCCAGTCCGGTTCCGCACAGCAGGACTCCACGGCTCGCATCGTGGTGCTCCACCTTGGACGCAACGCTGTGCGCGTAATCCGGATAGTCGGTAGAATCGGGACTGTGAGTGCCGAGGTCCAGCGGCTCGTACCCGAGCGCCCGCAGCTCCTCAACCAACCTCTGCTTCAGCTGGAAGCCGGCGTGGTCCGACCCGATGGGAATGACTTCGGCCATTGGTTAAGGTAAGAGAAAGCGGTAAGGGCGGGAAGGTCGGGAAAGGCAGGAAGGCTGGTAGCCTATAGGTCTAGAAGTTGCAACACTTTCTTCCCCGTCCTTCCGCCTTTGCCGTCATTCCCGGCCTCCCATCCACATGCGGTCCAGCCCGCCAACCGCCGAGATGCGTTGTTCGGCAAGCCGGTCGGCTGCGCGATAGGTGGGCATCCGCTGTCGCCGGGCGATCTCGAAAATGCGGAGCAGGGTCTCGTAGATCTCGCCCGCCTTTTTCTTGGCCCGCTCGACCGGCCAGCGGTGCAGCTCGCCGTAGACGTTGATGACCCCGCCACCATTGATCACGTAGTCCGGGGCGTAGAGGATCTTTCGTTTCTCCAGCTCATCCCCGTGACGATCCTCGGCCAGCTGGTTATTGGCTCCTCCGGCGATGACTTGCACCTTGAGACGCGGAAGGGTCTCGTCATTGATGGTTGCACCCAGAGCGTTCGGAGAAAAGATCGCTGCCTCCTGATCGTAGATCACATCGGGCGAGACCGCGAGAGCGTCGAACTCCTGAACCGCGCGCCTTACCTTCTCTGCGTCGATGTCAGTGGCAATGATCCGAGCACCCTCGCCGTGCAGATACTGCATGAGGTAATGCGCCACCTTGCCAGCCCCCTGCACCGCCACCGTTTTCCCGGTCAGGCTGTCGCTCCCCCATCGCTCCCGGGCGGCCGCCTTCATCCCGACATACACCCCATAGCCGGTGACCGGCGACGGGTCGCCCGACAGGCCAAGCAGCCCCGCGACGTGGTCGGTTTCCAGCTTGATATACTCCATGTCGGCGGGGCTGGTGCCGATGTCCTCGGCGGTGATGTAGCGGCCACCAAGCGTCTCGATGAAGCGGCCGTGGGCGCGGAAGAGCGCCTCGCGGTCGGCCCGCTTGTTGTCGCCGATGATGACCGACTTGCCACCACCGAGGTTGATTCCCGCCACGGCCGACTTGTAGGTCATCCCGCGCGCCAGCCGCAGCGCGTCGGTGACCGCCTCCTCGGTGCTCGCGTATTGCCAGAAGCGGGTTCCGCCCAGCGCGGGGCCCAGGGTGGTGTCGTGAATCGCGATGATGCCGAAATAGCCGCATGAGGGATCGTGGGAGAGCAGGACCTGCTCGTGGCCCAGGGTCTCCATGGCCGCGAAGACGTCCATTCGCGGGTGGCTTTCGTCAGGTGGGGGCGTATTCATAGAATCCTCGTCCACTCTTCCGGCCCAGGTAGCCCGCCGCCACCATCTTGCGCAGGAGCGGCGCGGCGCGGTATTTGTCGTCGCCCAGCCCCTTCTGGAGTACCTCGAGGATGGCCAGGCACACATCGAGCCCGATGAAGTCGGCCAACGCCAGCGGGCCCATGGGATGGGCCATGCCCAGCTTCATGACGGTATCGATCGATTCGGGAGTGGCCACCCCCTCCATGACACAGAAGATGGCCTCGTTGATCATCGGCATCAGCACCCGGTTGGAAACGAACCCGGGATAGTCGTTCACCTCGACCGGGGTCTTGCCCAGCGCCCGGGCGGCCTCCATGACCGTGGCCGTGGTGGCGTCGCTCGTCGCGTGTCCCCGGATGACCTCGACCAGCTGCATCACCGGCACCGGATTCATGAAGTGCATGCCGATGACCTGCTCCGGTCTCCGGGTGCGGGCCGCTATCTCGGTGATCGAGATCGAGCTGGTGTTGGTGGCGAGGATCGCGCCCGGCGCCGCTATGCGGTCGAGCTGCTCGAACAGGGAAAACTTCACCACCGGATTTTCGCTCGCGGCTTCTACCACAATCTCGGCCGGCGCGGCGGCATCCAGCTTCGAACCGGTGCTGATACGCCCGAGTGTCTGTGCCGGTGCTTCCGGGGGGAGCGTGCCCTTCTTGACCTGGCGCTCGAGGTTGCCCTTGATCGTTGCGGTGGCCTTGTCCAGCGCGGTCGCGGCACTGTCGATGAGTGCCACCTCCCACCCGTGCTGGGCGAAAAGGTGGGCAATGCCGTTGCCCATGGTGCCCGCACCCACCACCGCCGCGCGCTTCACAAGCTCTCCTTTCGCGCCCAACGCATGATTACGAGCAAGGCCGCGGTGATGGCGACAGTAGCCATCAGGCCGCCCTCCGGCCCGAACCTCCCGCCCGACAGCCATGCTGGATCGCCGGGACAATAATCGAGGAACGGGATGTTGAAAGGCAGACCGCTGACGGGTGCGTCGAGCGCGGCGAGCGTGGCGTTCCAGCCGAGGTGGGCACCGAACGCCGTCCACAGCCCACCAGGCGCGTAGAAGGCCACGCCGAGGAAGATTCCCGCCAGAGCGATGTTGCCGAGACCCAGCGCGGTAGCCCCGGGATTCAGGACGTGGAAGAGTGCGAAGACCAGTCCCGCAATCAGGACGAGCGCGGTCCCGCGGCCAAGCGCCGCAGCCATTACGATGAGCGGGACCCCCCGAAACATGATCTCCTCACTCAGCGCGGCCGGTGCCAGGACCACGAAGGTCTTCACCACCTCGGTGATGTAGTCTTTCAGTCCACCTTGATCGGGCGACCAGTGGGAATGGGCCAGGACAACGGCGCCCAGCATGGCCAACCCCGCCGAGGCGGCCCCGAGGGTCAGGCCGATGCCGAACCCTCTGAGCCCGAGACGGGGGGGCGCCCAGCGTAAATCCCGCCGGCGGAGGCGGAGCGCCCGAAATCCAATCACCCAGGTGGCAAAGCCGAAACCGAGGAGCTGGCTGATTCCGGCAACCACGAGCTGCTCCGGGCCCGGCGCCAGAATCTTGACCAAGCCATCGGCGACGCTGCCGTACCTTGCGAAAGCCCAGAGGGCCATGACCGACCCGCTGGCACTCAGGCCCAGTAACATGAAGGCGATCGTCCATCCGATCGCCTTCCATGGGGACATGCTGGCTGGGCCGATCTCTGCCGAGGTCAAAGGAACGAGCGGATCTTCGGGCCGGCGGCGAGGATCAGGGCGGCGGCTAGACCGACTTTGAGCAGGTCGCCGGTAAGAAAGGGAACGAAGCCGACTCGGAAAGCCAGCGCGGGGTCACCGCCCAGCAGCGCGAGCTGCGCCACCCCACCGGCGTGGATAATGGCCATGCCAAGCGCGCAAGACAGGAGCACTCGAAGCACCACCCTCGGCCCGTGGGCCGCCGGCACCGACCTGGCAAGCGCGCCGGTGACCGCAGCCGCAACCGGGAACGCGAGCAGATACCCGCCCGTCGGTCCAAGCAGGTGCCAGGCGCCTGACCCGCCGCCGGCAAACACCGGGAGTCCGAGGATGCCAAGAAGCAGGTAGAGCACGAGTGCGCTGAGTCCGCCTGCTGCTCCCAGAAGTCCTCCGACGGCGAGCACGGCCAGGGGCTGAAGTGTCATGGGGACTGGACTGAACGGCACCGGCACGACGACCTGCGCGGCGAGGGCGACAACAATGGCCCCAAGGCCAACGGCGATCGTGCGGCGAAGGATTCGAGCCTGTACCGGCGAGGTGCGCCTCGCCCCTAGTGCTGTGCCGGCAGGTCCAGTTTCAGGATTCATCACAGCAGCTCCACACTGAGGGCAACCGCATTGCCACCGCCGAGACAGAGAGTGGCGAGACCGGTGCTACCACCCCGGTCCCGAAGAGCATATAGCAGCGTCGTGAGCACCCGGGCGCCGCTTGCCCCGATCGGATGGCCCAGTGCCACGGCGCCGCCATGCACGTTGACGCGATTCCAGTCCCAGCCAAGCTCCCGGCCGTCGGCCAGAGCCTGAACCGCGAAGGCCTCGTTGGCCTCGATCAGGTCGTAGTCGCCGATGCTGGTGCCGGCCTTCTCCATCAAGGCCCGAACGGCGAGAACGGGAGCGAAGAAGATCTCGCGCGGCTCGCCGCCCCCGGTGGCGTATGCCGTGACCCGGGCCAGCGGCTGGAGCCCGTGGGCGCGGGCAAATGCCACCGAGGTAACGACCAGTGCACTCGCGCCGTCATTCAAGCCAGGGGCGTTGCCGGCCGTGACCGTCCCGCCATCCTTTCGAAAGGCGGGTTTCAGTTTGGCCAGAGTTTCGGGGGCGGTATCGCGCCGGGGCGATTCGTCGGCGGACACGGTCGTCGGACCGGCCTTCCCAGGTATCGACACCGGCAGGATTTCCGCCTTGAACTTCCCGGCGTCGGTGGCGGCAACCGCCTTGCGATGGCTGTCGTAGGCAAAGGCATCCTGGTCGGACCGGCTCACGCCCGCCTTGTCGGCGGTGTACTCGGCGTACTCCCCCATATGACAGCATCCAAACGAGTCCCACAAACCATCGTGGATCATGCCGTCGACCAGGGTCTGATTGCCGGCCTTGATTCCTCCGCGCATACCATAGACGTAGTGCGGCGCGCTCGACATCGCCTCCTGGCCGCCAGCGACGATACACTCCGCGTCGCCCGCCTTGATCGCCTGAGACGCGAGCATCACGGCCTTGAGCCCGGAGCCACACACCTTATTAATGGTGAGCGCGGGGATCGAGGGGGGAAGGCCGGCATGGATGAGCGCCTGCCGTGCGGGAGCCTGGCCCGAGCCACCCTGCACCACCTGCCCCATGATGACCTCTTCCACGGCGCTGGGATCCACACCGGCCCGGGAAACCGCCTCGCGAATGACCATGGCGCCGAGTTGGGGGGCCGTGAAAGAGGAAAGACCACCGAGATAGCGCCCGATCGGGGTGCGGACGGCAGAGACGATAACGGGGGTAGTGCTGTCGCTCACAGTGTACGGGTCCGGTTCAGGTTCAGGCTGCGGGCAAATTACGCGGGAAAGCGACGTTTGTCACCATCGCCGCGGCTCCAATGCCTGTCGCGGCAGCGAGAGGCCCCGTCTCCGGACAAAAGAACGCAGTCCTTCGACGGGGACCCCTCGCCGCCGCCACGAAGTTCCAGTGCTCTTGCCCACACTTGCGGAGCTTCGTCTGCGGGGCCGGTGGGCTCTGCGAAGGCACTGCGTTCTTTTGTGCCGGAGCAGTACCACCGGGCACGCGACAGACATCGGGGTCCAGCTAAGGGACCATCTTTCGCGCGCGGACCTCTTCGCCCAGCCGCTCGAGAAACTCTCCCACTGTCAGCACCTCCTGCTTCTTCCCCGCCCCACGCACTCGAAGCGCCAGGCTGTCAGAGTCGGCCTCGCGCTGTCCGATTACGGCCATGTACGGCACCTTCTGCACCTCACCCTCGCGAATCCGGTAGTTGAGCGTCTCGTTCCGATCGTCCACGTGGATCCGGAATCCCGCCACCTTGAGCCGGTCGGCGATCTGGCGTGAGGCCGGGGCCTGGGCATCCGAGATGGGGATCACCCGGACCTGCTCCGGCGCAAGCCACACGGGGAACGCTCCCGCGAAGTGCTCGATGAGATTGCCGATGAACCGCTCCAACGTGCCGAAGATGGCTCGATGGATCATCACCGGACGGTGGGGCCGGTTATCCGGTCCGGTGTACTCCAGCTCGAACCGGTCGGGAAGGTTGAAGTCGAGCTGGATGGTGGGGCCCTGCCAGAGCCGGCCGATGGCATCACGGAACTTGATGTCGATCTTGGGACCGTAGAACGCTCCGCCACCCGCGTCGATCCGGTAGGGAATGCCCTTTCGGTCGAGCGCGCGCTGCAGCGTGGCCTCGGCGCGGTCCCAGACGGCGTCCTCACCCAGGCGCTCGGTGGGGCGGGTGGACACTTCGAAGTCGAGCTCGAATCCAAATGTCTCCCGCACCAGCCGGTCGACCTGCCCCAGGCAAAGGAAGATCTCGTCTTCAACCTGATCGAGGGTGCAGAAGATGTGAGCGTCGTCCATCGAAAGGCCGCGGACCCGCAGCAGCCCGTGGAGCACGCCGGATCGCTCGTTGCGATAGACGTTGGCCACCTCCGAGAAGCGGACCGGCAAGTCTCGGTAGCTCCGCTGCTGACTCTTGTAGATAAGCGCGTGCATCGGACAGTTCATCGGCTTGACCCGATAGCGCACGTCCTCCGCCTCCTCGTGTCCCGCGGCCATCGGCGGATACTGATTGGCTTCGTACAGGGGGAGATGACCCGAGATCTTGAAGAGCTCCTCGCGGGTGATGTTAGGGGTATACACCAGATCGTACCCGCTGCGAAGGTTGTCGTCCTCCACCGCCCGGGTGAGAAGCCACTTGATCATGGCGCCCTTCGGGTGCCAGAACGCCAGGCCAGGCCCGACCGTCTCCTGGATCGAGAAGAGATCGAGCTGCTTTCCGAGCACCCGGTGGTCCCGCTTGCGGGCCTCCTCCAACCGGTGGAGATAGGCATCGAGGTCCTCCCGCTTGAACCAGGCGGTGCCGTAGATCCGCTGCAGCATCTGCCGCTTCTCGTCACCCCTCCAGTAGG
>JBKJZM010000312.1:0-8885 GCA_046715295.1 Gemmatimonadales bacterium
GCGGATATGCGGCGGACATCACCCGGACCGTGCCGGTGAGCGGCCGCTTCAGCCGGGAACAGCGAGCCATCTACCAGCTGGTGCGTGATGCCCAGGCCGCGTCCGAGCGGGTGGCCAGGCCGGGAGCGTCGTGGCAAGCGTGGCGCGATTCGGCGCGGGCGGTCGAGGCGCGCGGACTCGCCCGCCTGGGATTGATCGAGTCACCCGAGGCCACATTCGATCCACCCTGGGCCGAGCGCTGCCAGGCGGACCCGGTGTATTGCACCCAGGCGTTCCTCTATATGGCCCACGGCCTGGGTCACGGCATCGGTCTCGAGGTGCACGATCCACCCCATCCCTGGGTCGGTACCGGCACCTTCCAGGTGGGCGACGTCTTCACCATCGAGCCCGGCATTTATGTCAGTACCCGGCTCCTCGACATGTTGCCCGACACCCCCAAGAACCGGGCGATGATCGCCAAGGTGCGTCCGGCCGTGCGGCGGTACCAGAACATCGGGGTGCGGATCGAGGACGACTATCTCATCACGCCTGGCGGTGTGGAATGGCTCTCCCGTGCTCCGCGCGAGATCGCTGAGATCGAACGGAAAAGTTTGACCCGGGCAGCCAAAGGCTATTAAGGTTCCGGAGCCGCCAGGGGCATCGGGGCGAGTCGGGAGCTAGGAGTCAGGAGCTTGGGACAGTTCGTTCCAAGTTCCCAGCTCCTAGCTCCTAGCTCTCCCGATTGAGATGTCACCCTTGGAACCTGATCCGGCTGATACCGGCGAAGGGAGCGCGGCCCGAGCGATCATCGCTCCTGCGCTCCCTTTTTTCTTGCCCCCAGGGAGCTTCCGATGACCAGTACACTGCCGACCCGCCCACCTCTTGCGCCACGCCCTGATCCAGTCCAGCCCAGCGGCTATGGCGATGCCTTTCCCAACTCGACCAAAGTGTACGTCGAGGGGCCCCGCGAGGTGCGCGTGCCGATGCGTGAGATCGCGCTCTCCGGCGGCGAGCCGCCGCTCCGGGTGTACGACACGAGTGGGCCGCAGAGGTACCAGGTGAAGAACGGTCTCCCGCCGATGCGCAGGAGTTGGATTGAGCAGCGTGATGTACAGGAAGGCCCTCCCGCCGGACCGCCGGACCGCCGGACGGCCCGGAGTGGGGAGAATCTCATTCCTGAAACACTCCGACGCCCAGTCCTCCGGGGCCGGAGCGCTATTACTCAACTCCACTATGCGCGGGCCGGGGAGATAACGCCCGAAATGGAGTTCATCGCCCTGCGGGAAGGCATGCCGGCGGAGCTGGTGCGGAGTGAAGTCTCCCGGGGGAGGGCCATCTTCGCGGCCAACCTCAACCCTCGCGCGCTGGAGCCGTTGATCATCGGCCGCAACTTTCAGGTGAAGATCAACGCCAATATCGGCAACTCGGCGGTCACGTCCTCGATCGACGAGGAGGTGGAGAAGCTCCGCTGGGCCACGCTCTGGGGCGCCGATACGGTGATGGACCTGTCTACGGGCAAGAACATTCACGAGACCCGGGAGTGGATCATCCGCAACTCGGCGGTGCCTATCGGCACGGTGCCGATCTATCAGGCGCTGGAGAAGGTGGGCGGGGTGGCGGAGGACCTGACCTGGGAGATCTATCGGGACACGCTGATCGAGCAAGCGGAGCAGGGGGTCGACTACTTCACCGTCCATGCCGGCGTGCTGCTGCGCTACATCCCGCTCACCGCCAACCGGCTCACCGGGATCGTCTCCCGGGGCGGGTCGATCATGGCCAAGTGGTGCCTCTCGCATCACCAGGAAAGCTTCCTCTACACCCGGTTCCGCGAGATCTGCGAGATCATGGCGGCGTACGATGTGTCGTTCTCACTGGGCGACGGGCTCCGGCCCGGCAGCATCGCGGACGCCAATGACGAGGCGCAGTTCGCCGAGCTCAGGACCCAGGGGGAGCTGACCCGCATCGCCTGGGAGTACGACGTCCAGGTGATGAACGAGGGTCCGGGCCACATCCCGATGCACCTGATCAAGGAGAACATGGACAAGCAGCTGGAGTGGTGCGAGGAGGCGCCATTCTACACTTTGGGGCCGCTCACTACGGACATCGCCCCGGGATACGATCACATCACCAGCGCCATCGGCGCCGCCATGATCGGGTGGTACGGCACCGCCATGCTCTGTTACGTCACCCCCAAGGAACACCTGGGGCTCCCCAACCGGGACGACGTGAAGGCGGGGGTCATTGCCTACAAGATTGCCGCCCACGCGGCCGACCTGGCCAAGGGGCACCCCGGCGCACAGGCCTGGGACGATGCGCTCAGCAAGGCGCGGTTCGCGTTCCGCTGGGAGGATCAGTTCAACCTGGCATTGGATCCGGTCACGGCCCGCGCCTATCACGACGAGACGCTTCCGGCCGAGGGAGCCAAGGTGGCTCACTTCTGCTCCATGTGCGGGCCCAAGTTCTGCTCGATGAAGATCACCCAGGACGTGCGGGAGTATGCGGCGGAGATGGAGCGGAAGGCGGCGGAGTTTCGGGAGAGCGGTGGGGAGATCTATGTGAAGGGGTGAGCAGTGAGCAGTGAGCGGTAAGCGGTAGCCCGCTGCCGAGGTCATTCCGAGCCTAGCGAGGAATCGGTTGGTTTGGCGTGCGTCGTCCCCCACCCTTGCCGACCCGTCTGCGGGACGGAATATTCTGCCAGCGCCTGACAAGGCGCTCCCCATCCATGTCGACTTCCCGGGCGCGAATCCCCAGACCGCTCCCGATCGCACGTCGCCCCCAATTTTCGTAAGGTGAGCGATGGCCCCGACCGACCTGAGCAGGGACCAGCAGATCCAGCAGGATGTGAAGGACCTGCACCGACTCGGCTATGCCCAACAGCTGTTCCGGGAGATGGGCGGATTCTCGAACTTCGCCATCTCCTTCTCCATTATTTCGGTCCTGACCGGCGCCATCCTGCTTTACGGCTACGGTCTCAAGTTCGCCGGGCCCATCGTCAACACCGTCGGCTGGCCGCTGATCAGCGTGCTCACCCTCTGCGTCGCGGCCTCGATGGCGGAGCTGGCGTCGGCGTACCCGACGGCGGGGGGTCTTTACTTCTGGGCCTACCGCCTGGGCGGCCGGGGCTGGGCGTGGATCACCGCGTGGCTCAACATGATCGGCCAGATCACCATTACGGCTGGGATCAACGTTGCCGCCTCGATTTACATCATCGGGGCCGTCACCCGCATCTTTAACGTCCCGGCGGACGCCGCGGTCCCGATCTTCGGGTCGCCGACCAGCTGGTACTTCCAGATCTTCGTGATGGTGCTGATCATGATTCCCCAGGTGCTCATCAACGTCCAGGGCATCCGGCTCACCGCCAGACTCAACGATTTCAGCGTCTACTGGCACATCGTCGGTGTCGCCGTGATCGTGGCACTCCTGATCTTTCTGGGCCGGCACCACAACAGCCTGGGCTTCATGTTCTCGAGCTCAGGCTCGGTCAACCCGCTCGATGCCTCATCGGTCGATCTCGGCCGCGGTACGCCCGAGCCGGCGCTGGTGTTCGGCAACTTCAAGTTCCCGTCGCCGCTTTTTGCTCTGGTCCCGGGCCTGACGGAGCTCTACCGCGCGGCGCCGTTCCTGCTGGTCTTCCTGCTCGCGACCCTGCAGGCGCAGTGGACCTACACCGGTTACGACGCGTCGGCGCACGTCGCGGAAGAGACGGTCATGGCACGGCTCAACTCCGCCTGGGGCGTTTTCCTGTCGGTGGCGGTGTCGGCAGTGGTGGGGTACATCATGCTTCTGGCGCTGACCTGGTCGATCCCGGAGGGGAAGGTGGCCGAAACCGCGGCCGACACCTACCCGGTGCTGTACATCGTCTACAACAACCTGTCGACCTTCTTTGCCCACGTTGTGGCGATCATCATCGGCGTGGCTATGTGGCTCTGCGGCCTCGCCTCCATCACGTCGATGGGGCGGATGTGGTATGCGTTCGCCCGTGACGACGGCATGCCGGGCTCCGGGCTCATCAAGCAAGTGAGCACGCAGTACCGGACTCCGGTCTGGTCAATCATCATCACCAGCGTGCTCGCGGTGCTGATCTGCCTCTACGCCTCGGCGTTCTTCGTGGTGACGTCGATCAGCACCATCACGCTCTACCTGGCGTACATGTTCCCGATCTATCTCAACTGGCGGAACAAGCGCCGCGGCCGGGGGGAATTCACCACCCGGGAGACGGCGCCCTGGAGCATGGGCAAGTGGGGGCCGCTGGTGAACGTGATCGCGATCGTGTGGGTGCTGATCATTTCGGTGATCTTCAGCCTGCCGCCCAACGAGCTGGTGCTGTGGACCATGCTGGGCCTTGCGGTCGTGCTCGCGCTCTATTGGCAGCTGTCGGCCAAGAAGGGTTTTGCCGGTCCCACCAGGACCGACGAGGCCGCGCTCCGCAAACTCGAGGCGGCGTTCTCTCCCCGGGCGGCCAGCTAGGCAGGCGCATGCACCATCTGCTCATTGGAGACCGGCGGCCGGCCGGCGCCGGCACGATCAGCGTTACCGAACCCGCCCGGGCCCGGCCGATGGCCGAGGTGGCCTCGGCGGGGCCGGCGGAGCTGGATCAGGCGGTTGCCGCGGCGAACCAGGCCTTTCCCGACTGGTCGGGAAAGACCGCGGTCGCGCGGGCGGAGATCCTGTTTCGCTTTTCGGACGTGGTGCGAGCCCACGTGGAGGAACTGGCCACGCTCGAGGCCCGCAACGTCGGCAAGCCCATCGGCGACGCGCGGTGGGAGGCCAACCACGTCGCCGACACGCTGCGGTATTATGCCGGGGCGGCCGACAAGTTCTTTGGGGAAACGATACAGAGCGCCAAGGCCGGTCTCGATATCACGCTGCGCCAGCCGCTCGGTGTGGTGGGACTGATCGTGCCCTGGAACTTCCCAATGGTGATCGCAACCTGGAAACTCGGCCCCGCCCTGGCCTGCGGAAACACCGTCGTCCTCAAGCCGGCCAGCCTGACGCCGCTCAGCGCACTCCGCCTGGGCGAGCTGGGCCTCGAGGCGGGGCTTCCGCCGGGGGTGCTGAACGTGATCCCCGGCCCGGGGGCAAAGATCGGCCAGCAGTTGTCGGCCCATCCCGACATCGCCAAGATCGCATTCACCGGCGAGACCGAGACCGGCCGGCGGATCATGGCCACCGCCGCCGAGACCATCAAGCGGGTATCGCTCGAGCTGGGCGGCAAGTCGCCCAACATCATTTTTGCCGACGTGGACATTGACGAGGCCGCCAAACACGCCTGCGCCTCGGTGTTCGCCAACGCGGGCCAGGACTGCTGCGCCCGGGCCCGGGTGATCGTCGAGCGCAAGGTATACTCGAAGCTGGTCGAGGCGATGGCCGCCGTCGCCACCACGATGCGCGTGGGCGACCCGCTGGACGCGAAGACCGAGATGGGGCCCGTCATCTCTGCCGGCCAGCGCGAGCGCACCGAGAGCTACGTCGCCCTGGGCCGGCAGGAGGGCGCGCGCCACGTCTGTGGCGGGGAGCGACTCGAGGGCGACGGCTATTTCCTGCGGCCGGCGATCTTCGCCGACGCCAGGCCCGGCATGCGGATCGTGGATGAGGAGATCTTCGGGCCCATGGTCGTCGTCATTCCCTTCGACACCGAGGCCGAGGCGATCGCCATCGCCAACGACTCGATCTACGGCCTGTCAGGCTCGCTGTGGACCAATGACCTCAAACGGGGTCTCCGGGTTGCCCGCGCGGTGCGCACCGGGGTCTTGTCGGTCAACTCCTCGTCCAGCGTCCACCTGCAAGCCCCGTTTGGTGGCTTCAAGCAGTCGGGTCTCGGACGCGAGCTGGGGATGCATGCGATGGAGCATTATACCGAGCTCAAGAACATCTATTTCGAGACGAACTAGAGTGAAGACGATCTCTCTTGCCGAGCTGGAGCAGATGACGACGGCCGCCAGCGTGGATACCGTGCTGGCCGTGTTCCCTGATCAGCAGGGCAGATTAGCCGGGAAGCGTTACACGGCTCGCACCTTTCTGAGCCAGGCCCGCGAGGGATGGGAGGGGTGTGACTACCTCCTCGGCTGCGATGTCGAGAACGAGCCGCTCCCCGGGTACAGCTCGTTCTCGTGGGAGCGTGGCTACGGCGACTTCATGGTGCGCCCCGATCTCGATACCCTGGTCCTGATTCCGTGGCTCGACCGGACCGCAATGGTCCTGGGCGACGTCGAGGGAAAGGACCGCCAGCCGCTGCCGGTGGCGCCCCGTCAGATCCTGCAGGCACAGGTGCGCCGTGCCGAGAAGATGGGTCTCACGATCCGCATTGCATCCGAGCTGGAGTTCTACGTCTTCAACGACAGCTACGAACAGGCGGGCGCCCGGCGCTACCAGGACCTGGACACCTCCGGCAAGTATATCCAGGACTATCACATTCTGCAGACCAGCAAGGAAGAGAAGCTGATGCAGCCCCTGCGCCGGTATTTCGACGCGCTCGGCTTTGAGGTGGAGAACTCAAAGGGCGAATGGGGGCCGGGACAGGAGGAGCTCAACCTCGGCCACGAGGAGCCGGTGGAGATGGCCGACCGGCACAGCATCTTCAAGCACGGCGTGAAGGAAGTGGCCGCGCTGATGGGAATGTCGGTGACCTTCATGGCCAAGTGGAACACCAATCTCGCCGGCAACTCCTGCCATCTGCACAGCTCGATCTGGGACAAGAAAACCGGCGCCGCGCTCGGCTGGGACCCGAAGGGGCCGGCCCATATGTCGGCCCGGCTCGGCGCCTGGGTGTCGGGGCAGCTCGAGCTGGGACGGGAACTGAGCGTATTCTATGCGCCGTACGTCAACAGCTACCGCCGCTACCACGCGGGCACGTTCGCGCCGACCCGCCTGGTGGCGGGCGTCGACAATCGGACCTGTGGCATCCGGATCCTGGGGCACTCGGCCAAGGCGATCCGAGTGGAAAATCGCTGTCCCGGCGCCGATGCCAACCCCTACCTGGCGTTTGCCGCCACCATCGCGGCCGGTCTGTACGGGATCGAGCAGGGCCTCAAGTTCGAGGGACTCTACACCGGCAACGCCTACGCCGATCCTACGGTGCGTGAAGTGCCCAAGACGCTGTACGAGGCTGTCGAGCTGCTCACGGGCTCGAAGGCCGCGCGAGCCGCCTTCGGGGATGTGGTGGTAGACCACTACGTGAACACTGCCCGGCAGGAGCAAGGGGTCTACGATAGGCGGGTGACGGACCTGGATCTGCAACGGAATTTTGAGCGGGCCTGAGCGGTCCGAGGTACTCCTATGTCTCGTCTCGAAGGTAAAGTGGCGGTCATTACCGGCTCCGGCGCCGGACTCGGCGCCGAGGCCGCCAGGCTGTTTGCTCGTGAAGGTTGCGCGGTGGTGGTGAGCGACATGGAGACCACCGCCGGCGAGCAGGTCGTGGGTGACATAAGGGCTGGAGGCGGCAAGGCGGTGTTCATCGCGGCCGACGTCCGCTCCAGCGCCCAGGTCGAAGCCCTCTACGCCGGCGCCCGGAAGGCCTTCGGCAAGGTCAACGTGCTCTACAACAACGCCGGGGTCTCGCCGGGTGACGACGACGGCGTGGTGAACACTGCGGACGAGATCTGGGACCTGGTGCTGGAGATCAACGTCAAGGGCGTGGCCCGCTGCTGCCGGGCCGGCATTCCCTATCTGCGGGAGGCGGGCGGCGGCTCCATCATCAACGTCGCGAGCTTCGTGGCGACCGTGGGGGCGGCGACGCCGCAGATCGCCTACACGGCATCGAAGGGGGCCGTCCTCTCCATGACCAGGGAGATCGCGGTCATTCACGCCCGCGAGCGGATCCGCGCCAACGCGCTCTCCCCCGGGCCGGTGCGGACCGCTCTCCTCGAGAAGTTCCTCTCCACCGAAGAGAAGCGGCAGCGCCGGCTGGTGCACATTCCCATGGGCCGGTTCGGCGAGCCCCGCGAGATCGCCCAAGCGGCCCTGTTCCTCGCTTCGGACGAATCGTCCTACATCACCGGGGCCGATTTCCGGGTGGACGGGGGGATAACGGCCGCCTATGTGACGCCGGAGGGGATGCCCAGGTAAGGCGCCGTGGCGCAGTGATCAGGCTGTGTGCACCTCATCACTCACCTGTCAGGTCCCTCACATTGACAGGGTCGACTGACCCTCTCTAGTCTGATGTCACTGAACGCGGTACTCGGATCAGGGACGGCACCAACGTCAATGGCTGTTCTGAGCCTAAGGCCCCCCCCTTGGCGAAGAGCGGCTTCTGTGCGTGTGGAACCCTAGGCTGAGGCTCGGCATGATTACCATCAAAGGCGTTCTCGCGGCGGTCCTCCCAGCAGTGCTGGCCTGCAGCCCCCGCCCGGCGACGCAGCCCACCCCGGCACCAGAGTATCTGTATCTCTGGACCGGATCCGCCGACTCCACTCAGCCCGACTTCCTCGCCGTCCTCGATGTCACCGAGGACTCCGCTCGTTACGGCCGCCTCATCGCGACCCTCCCGGTGCCAGGGGTCCGGAACGGACCGCATCACACCGAGCACGAGATGCCGGCCGACCGGCACCTCTTCGCCAACGGCTTCGGCTCAGGCAAGAGTTTCATTTTCGACTTGACCGACCCGCCGCGACCACGCCTCGCCCGGCAATTCGGGGACGTCGAAGGCTACACCCACCCGCATTCGTTCCTCCGGCTGCCCGACGGCCACGTCCTCGCGACCTACCAGATGCGGCATGATTCCGCCGGCATGACGCCGGGCGGGCTGGTCGAACTGACCCCCGCCGGCGAGCCCGTGCGCTCGCGTTCGGCCAACACTCCAGGTCTCGATCCGGAGACCCGGGTCTACAGTGCTGGCATCGTGCCCGCGCTCGACCGGATCGTGACGACCACGACCGACATGGCCGAAGATTACCCTGCCTCGCGCCAGC
>JBKJZM010000313.1:0-14219 GCA_046715295.1 Gemmatimonadales bacterium
ATGGTGCCCGGTTGGCAGAGGAAGTCGCAATCCCTCTGGTTGAATCATGGTCGGGAGCACCGGCCACGGCACTGGCGCCGTCGGTCGTGCCCCCCCAGGTGGATCGCGGCACGGCGCACGTGCTCCGGCTCAAGCTGGCCAGCCGGCTCACCGGCCGAGCGGTGGCCAACGGGTATTCGCGGGAGAAGCCTGAAAGCCCCCACGTCTGGCACGTTTATCCCGAAGGCAGCCTGGGGTTTGTGTGCGAAAAGCTGGCTGGAGACCTGCCCGGTTTAATCAGTCTGGAATCACCGGTCCAGGCCATCCTGGTGGAAGACGGACGTGCCAAGGGTATACGTGTGGCTGGGCAGGACAAGGAGGTCGCTGCGGTATTCAGCACCGCCCCGGTGCATGTGCTCGCCAAGCTGGTTCAGGGAACTCAGGCGCTCGGCCCTCTCGCCCGCTTCCGCTACCGACCGCTGGCACTGGTCAACATGCGTTTCACGGGTCGAGGCCTCCTCCCCGATGTGGTCACCTGGACCCCGGAGCGGCACCTGCCGTTCTTCAGGATCACCGAGGCTCCCCTGTCGATGCCCTGGCTGGCGCCTGAGGGCAAGACAATGCTGACCGTGGATATCGGCTGCGAAGTGGGCGACCCGGTGTGGAGCATGGCGGACGAGGCGCTAGGGGCCTTGTGCCTGGAGGGACTGGAGACCCTCGTTCCTGGCATCCGGCGGCGTTATCTGGGATGTGGAGTCTTGCGCACCCCCGTAGCGCACCCGGTATTCCTGCTCGAATACGAGGCCGAGCGGCTCAGGCTCGAGGCAGGGCTGCCGATTGCCGGGCTCCACAGCATCGGTCGCAACGGCGAGTTCGCCCATATTCTCATGGAGGACGTGTATTGGCGCACCCTGCGGAAGGTGCACCAGCTCGCCGCCGCGTTCTGATTTCGGCGCTCAATCCGCCTCAACCCCATTCGCCTGAAGCGGAGAAAAGGCGGGCCTTGGTATGGACCTGCCTGGTCCTGGCCGTCGCGGCGGCGCTTCGACTGTATCTGCTGGGACAGAACTCCCTATGGGTAGATGAGTACTACTCGTTGACCATCGCTCGGTCCCCGCTGGCCAAAATCCCCGCCGAGGCCCTCCGGGGAGAGACCTTCGAGCCACCGCTTTACTTCTGGCTTCTGCACCTGATGATGCGGGGGTTCGGTGATTCGGAGACCGCGCTCCGTATGCTCTCTGTTGTGGCGGGTGCGCTGACGGTACCGCTTGTGGTACTCCTGGTGCGCACCCTCGGGGAGAGCACTCGAGTAGCTATCCTCAGTGCTGCGCTCCTCGCGCTAAATCCGCTGCATGTCTGGTACTCCCAGGAGGCGCGCCCCTATGCACTGCTCCTCTGCCTGGGCGTCGGCTCACTGGTCTGTCTCATGCGAGCTTTACGGAACGGCTCTGTCCTGGCCTGGGCCGGATTCGCCGGCCTTGCCTCATTAGCGATACTCACCCACCTGGTGGGCGCGGTGTTCCCTCTAATCGGTTGGCTCTGGGCTCTTGCCCTGCGCCACGACGCCTCGACGCTCCGGAGGCTGGTCGCCGCCTCTGCCGTGATCGCACTAGCGACCGCCCCGTTCGGATATATGCTGGCACAAGCAGTCCTTAACGCCCAGGGAACCGGCTCCCCTCCCCGGAGCCTGACTGGTCTCGAGATCCCCTACACCATCTTCACCTACATGGGGGGTTACTCCTTCGGGCCTTCCGTGCGCGACATCCAAGACAAGGGGTCCTTGGCGGCCGTCTTGGCTCAACCTGTCCAGAGCGCGGTGGGAGCGATCGCGCTCCTCGCACTCGCAGCGATGGTGCTGCGCCTCAGGAGTCGTACCGCCAAGGAGCTCGGCCTGCTCTTTCTCTTGCCTATGATCGCCACCTGGCTCGGTTCGGCGGTGACAGGCAAGCCCTACAACGTGCGCTACACGCTTCCGGGCCTTATCGGATTCGTGGGACTGGTCGCCCTCGGCATCTCCGGATTGCGCCAGCCACGCCGCTGGGTCGCTACCGCACTGGTGGCCGGGCTCTTCCTCTGGGCGGACGCCCAGTGGTTCTTCGCTCCGCGCTATTGGAAGGACGACTCCCGCTCCGCCGTTGCGTGGCTCCGGGACAAGCTGCCGCCGGGATCAACGGTGGCGGTCGCTCCTGGATACCAAAAGGGGGTACTCACATACTACGCCCGCCGTGGAGGGGCGGACTTCGTCTTCGATAGCCTCCCCGAGACTGCCAGCTCTGTCGGCTCGGCTATGCCGGAGGCCCTCCTGATCACGCGACTGCACCACCTACCTCACTGGAGAAAGCTGGTCGGTTCGCTCGACCCCGCCGCCGGCAACCCGCCTCCGCCTATTGACCTAACAGGCTACCGCGCCTTTCTGGCGCCCCGGTGAGCCGCTTCCATCGTCGGGGGCGACTGCTGCTGGCGAGCGGGCTCTTCGTTCTCGCTCTCGCTTTCGCGGTCGCAAGGGTGGGGTTCTTGACCGAGGCTGGCGGCATCCGGCTGGGTGCTTCCTGGGCCATGACCGACTTCTATAAAGCGGCCTACCACCCTGCACGCGCCGTGCTTCAGGGTCAAACTCCATATGATCGGGACAGCACGCTCGCGCCTTACGCGCCGACGCATCTGCTGGTGCACCTTCCTTTCGCACTCCAGTCGCCTCGCCCGGCTGCGATCACCTACTTCCTGTTTACCGCGGTTTTGACCCTCGCCCTGGCGCTCCTCGCGCTGCGGCTGGCCCGCGTCGAGTCAGAACCGGCCCGGGTGATCGGTCTCGCGGCCGCTATCCTGCTCAGCCGCCCTGGTCACTGGACCCTGCTCCTGGGCCAGGTCTCGATCCTCCTCACCGTCCTGACCTACGTGGCTCTCGCCCACGCTCGAACCAGGCCCACACTGGCAGCGTGGGCCCTCTCCGGGGTGCTGCTCAAGCCGACCTACGGAGTTCCGATAGCGCTGCTGCTGTGGGCCTGGGGGCGCCGGAAGACCGCGGCGCTCGGCGTGGGGTTGGCCGCCCTGGTGAACCTCCCACTGGTGGCGCTCCTTGCGGCGACGGAGGGAGGGCTAGGCGAATTGATCAAGGCGGTCCTGCAAGGCTACAGGAAGTGGCAGGAAATGCCAGACGTTAATCCGGCCACAAGCAACACTCGCACAGATGCCGCGAGCCTGATCAGCCACTTCGTGGGAGCCCCGCTCTCGAATGTGGAGCAAGCACTCCTGGCAATCGGTATCCTGCTACTCGCCGTCCCCGTTCTCCGGCTCCTGGCGAAACACCCCACGCGGCAGGCTGACGCTCTGGCTGTCGGGATCATCTGCCTTACCACCAGCCTGATCGGATTTCACCGGGGGTACGATCTGGTGCTGCTGACGGCTCCCTTTGTGGCCGCAGCGGTGCAGGGTGCGTTGCCCCTCTGGCATCGGGGGGTCCGGTGGGTGCTCCTCACCTTGTACTCGATTCTCGCCCTCAACTGGATCGCCACGGAATCGGTGCTCCAGCGGTGGCAACCATCTGGGTTGATGTTGCTGCTGGTAACGTCGGTGAGTGGCCTCTGTCTGATCGTGCTATACCTTGGCTACCTCGGTCTAGGCGTCCAGTATCACGCGCGAATTCTTCCGAGACAAGCCGACGACCGGATAGAAGTTGGTCCGGAGCGTGCTACTTGAAGACGCCGAGACTACCCCCAGGTAAGGGCCGCGACTAGTTCGATTTGACGACGAAGTTGTCGATCCGCATGTTGGACGTGCCGCCGTTCAGCACCCGAAGACCGTAGCCGCCTGACAAGATCCGCCCCGGGGAGGTGTCGGTGGCGGTCAGAGTCCAGCCCGCCGGCTCGGTGGCTCCGGTCCAGTACTTCAGACGCAGGATGACGCTGGCATCGACCGTCTCGACTTGCGTCCTCAGCTTGAATTCTGCGTTGCGCGCCTGGGCAACCGTTGCCAGGACCACATCACCACCTGCCGTGGTGGAGCGCCAGATCGTGAGCGCCCCGTCCGACCACTGGAATTGGTAGTTATCCGCTGGGCCCCCGGGTACGCGCAGATATAAGCCCAGCAACGCGGCGTCCGAATCGAAGGCTGACACCTCGACGGAGCCATCGACGTTGGCGGGGCTTTCCGTACCGACCAGGCCGCGCCACGCCCCGGTATCCTTGGTGAGGACAAGCGCCGCCCCATCAACGTTTACATCGGAGCCGGCGCCTTCCCACGTCACCCAGGTCTTATCGGCATCGCTCCCGCCGTCGGCGTTGCCCGCACCAGTGGTGACGACGCGATTGAAGCTGTCGGAGAGGCGGATGGTCTCGGTGGGCAGCGCCGAGACCGTCACTGGCATGGAGCGCTGGTTCGTCGCGTCGTCATCGTCCGTGACCGTCAGGGTGACCGTGTAGGTTCCAGCGGCAGCGTAGGGGTGCGTCGGGTTGGCTGCCGTAGAGGTGGCTCCGTCCCCAAAGTCCCAGCTCCGGGTCTTTATGGTGCCGTCGTTGTCGCTGCTGGCGTCGGTGAAGGCACAGGAGAGGCCAGTGCAGATCTGGCTGAACGCAGCGGTCGGCGCAACGTTGGGCATCTGCTGTGTGGCGCCCACGCAGTCGCTCGTGCCGGCGTCGGTGAAGGTCGATCCAGCCACCGGCACGAACTCCCAAGCATAGCCTCCCGACGACAGGGTGAGCTTGAGCACCCCGAAAGCGGACCCATTGAAGACCACGCTGTTCGGCTTCCGGGTGAAGAGGCCTGTCAGGTTCTGCCCACCGGTTCCGACGACGAACTGCTGAATGCCGTTGGTCGGGGCCGCCGCTCCAGTGGGGGTCTGCCGGGCGAAGCGCTCGTAGTCGTGGTCGCTGCCGGCGAGGATAATGTCGGCACCTTTTTCGTAGAGGGCCTGCCAGAGCGGCAGCACGCTGGTGGCGTTTCCATTCTTGCCGGAACTGAACCGTGCCCTGGCGATGTAGGCCAGAGTACAGACCTTGGGGTTCGCGGTCAGGTCGGCTCGCAGCCACTGTTCCTGGGCCGATCCTGCGCTCATGGGCACCCTGCTGTTCAGAGCGATGATGTGCCAGTCGCCGAGGTTGTAGCTGTAGTAGCCCTCGCCCGAGGTACCTGCGGCCGACCCGAAGTACCCGAAGTAGCCGGTCGCGCCAGCTGTCTTGTAGTCCATGTATCCAGGGACGGGTCGAGTACGACCCTTGTGGCGGCCCCAAGTGGGTCCGTAACAGTTGGTGTAGTCGGTGGACGATCCCGCGCTGTTTGCGTTGTCTCCCAGCGTGAAGACCGTGGCGGACGGGATCGCGTCGAGGAGCTTGGCGGTGGCCTCGTCGCCGGACAAACTGCAGTGCGCGATGTCGCCGGCCCCCACTAAGACGCTTCCCCCGCCGCCCGGGGGACTTGTTACAGCTTGAACTGGCTTGGACAGCGAGTTAGTCGCGCCGTCATCGTCGGTGACGGTCAGCGTGACCGTGTAGGTTCCGGCGGTAGCGTAGGTCCGGCTCGGGTTGCGGGCGGTCGAGCTGCTTCCGTCTCCAAAAGCCCAACTCCAGGCGGTCACGCTGCCGTCGGAATCCGTGCTGGCGTCGGTAAAGGCGCAGGTGAAGCCACCGCAGCTCGAGGTGAAGTTCGGCAGCGGCAGCAGGTTTCCGTCGGCCGATCCGTAACTCCACTTTTGTTCCGGCGCGCCGGTGCAAGGCTGAATGGCCATGCCGGTCGAATCGGCCGTGGCGCCGCCATTGAGCGTTACGCACAGGCCGCTGATTCCCTTGAGCTCGCCCGCGGTGGTTAATGTCCATCGCTGGTTCGCACCGCCAGCGCATTCCCAGAGCTCGATCCGGTCGCCGACGTTCCCCTGCGCTCCGTAGGCGTCGACGCACATAGTGCCAAACATGCGGATCTCGCCCGGGTAGCCGGCCGGCGGCACCGTCCACTGACGGTTCGGCGCCCCCGCGCACGGGGTGATGAAGATCCGCGTCCCGTTGAGTTGCCCGCCGCCCTCGACCTCCACGCACTTTCTCGCCAGCTCGCTCACGATCGTGCGTACCGCGATTGTCCCGCCGGTAGTGGTCGTCCCCGTGGCGGAGTTGCTGTAGCCGGAGTAGCCGGCATCGTTGCGAGCGCGTACGCGGAACGTGTACGCGGTACCGGTCAGCAGTGAGCCTACCTGATAGACCTTCACCTGCGGATCAACCCGGGCGACCTCTGCAAAGTTGGTGCACGTCTGACCGAGGCACTGCTCGATGAGGAAGTCGGTCTCGCTGGTCGAGTTGTCGGTCCAGTTGAGCCGGATCTGCTGGGCGTCGATCGACGTGGCGACGAGGTTGGTGGGTGCCGACGGTCGGGCCGGCGGCGCCGGTAAGGCGGCACTTCCCTGAAGCTGAACGATCCTTGCTACCGAGGGCACACCATCGCTGTTGAGGACGAACAGCATGTAATGCCCCGGTGGCGCGAGGTACGCATTGGCCGGCGCGGTGACGATCAGCTCACTGCTCGTTTCCGTGAACGCCAGCTCGTTGATCCACTGGTTCTGGTCGAACGCGTGCGTGGTGGCAGCAAGGCGCACCCAGGTTACCCGACCTATTGTGGATGATTCGTCCGTTTGAACCGGGAAGGCTTGACCATAGCTCACCGAGGTTGGAGCCAGAGTGATCGTTGGACGGGACGCGAGCGATCCGTCGGCCGCGAACAGGTACGGCGGAGAAAAGAATTCGGCGTCGTAATGGTCCGTGCATGTCGGGCAACGCCCCCCACCGGCTGCGAGCACCCGCGCATCAGGCAATAGCACAGCCGTCGAATGGTAAAGCCGAGGGACCTGCATGCTTGCCAACGTGGTCCAGGTACCGGTGCTGGGATTCCATAGCTCGGGGGCGAGGACAGGCTGCGACTCATTATTGAAGCCCGATCCCTTGCTGCCTCCGATCACCAGTACCTTACCGTCGGGGAGAACAGTCGAGTTTATCTGTCGGCGGGGGTACTGCATGGACCCGGTAGCCTGCCAGGCGCCGGCCGTGTTCAGGTCGATGGTTTCGGCGGTGTTGGTCGGTGGGTCGCCTCCTCCCACGATGAGAATCTTGCCCGGAGCGTACATGATCGATCCGCCATAATCGCGTACGCCCCCGTTGCTGCGTGGCGCATCGGTCCACTCGCCAGCACCCGAGGGGTTGAGGTAACGCGAGACAATGTCGGGGCCGGAGTTAAACACCCGGCCGTCCGGCGCCGGATGCATCCAGGGGTAGAAGTACAGCAGGTCAAGCGACGCACCCCTGAGCAGCCGCCAGCCGGTGCCGTCCCAGATTTCCGGGTACCGGTTGGACGAGCCGTCCTCCTCCGTCCCGCCGACGACCGATGCGTAACCGTTCGCCAGCACAGTGGTCGTGGGGTACCAGCGGCCCGCGCGCATCAGCGGCGCGGCCTCCCAAGTGTTGCTTGCCCAGTCGAAAATGTAGGTGTCCTTGAGGCCACTGTTGTCGGAGATATGGCCGCCCGGAATCAGGAGTCGGCCATCAGGAAGGAAGGCGTTCCCGCTGCAGAAGATATTCTTCGTGCCATCGGTCATCTCGGTGAAGGAGCCCGTCGTTGGGTTCCACACGTACACGTGATGCACTTCGACGTCGCCCGCGACAAAGCCGCTCACCCAGCTGATCAGGCGTCCGTCGGGCAGCACGCCGAGGTGCGATGCGATGAGTGGCCAACTGAACGGAGTCGACCAGCTCCCGGAGGCCGCCGCCCCAACGAGGGCCGCGCCTGTGGGGGCTCGGGAGGCCGGCGAGCGAGGCTGGAACGGTTCCTCGCAGCTGAGTAGGACAACTGCAGCTGCAGTCAGCGGAACTGCGGCGAGTGCCGACCAACGCATGACTACCCTCCAAGCACGGATCTGGGGAGTATGCTGCGGCGAGCGCGGGACCGCCAGAGCGCAGATGCTTCACCGGGGGTTCAAAAAGGGGCCGCTGGAATAGGTTCGGTTCCACGCGATCGCTAGTGGTTGAAGATCCCGCTCACGTCCTGGCCGTAGGCCTGCCATTCCGCCTGGGTGCGGGTCCCCAATTGCCAGGCAAAGGGCCGCGGGTTCTGGCCGAGATAGTACGTGTTATTAGTGAATAAGTTGTTGCGGCTGGTAAACATCGCCGTGCTGCCCGCGATGTCGCTGGCGCCTCCGGCCGCCACACTGAGCTCGTCCACCGTGCGCGGCAGGTTGGTCTGGGTAATGATGTTGTGGTGTACAGACAGGTTCTGCACAAGATGGGGGCCGTACCTGGCGGGGTCCCTGCGACGGTTCTGGTCGACTGCCACCACCCCGGCGTAGTTCCCGCTTACAGTGTTGCCGTACACTTCGACATTCGACGAGGCAAGGATGATGATCCCCGCGTTCCAAATGAAGGTGTAGCGGCTGCGCGGGTCGGCCCAGCCGTTGTTGGTGACCGTATTGTCGAAGATCGTCGTCTTATAGCTGATCTCGATGGCGATACCTTCGCTGCCGTTCCGTTCGATCCGATTTCCCTCGATGATCGTGTTGATGTTGTTCAGGTCCATGTGAAGCCCGACGCCGACGTTATCGTGCACGTAGTTGCCCCGCAGAACCAGCCCATCGGTGAAGGTGAACTTGGTGCCGCCCGCCTCAAAGTCCGTGTCAAAGGCGTTCAGATAATGGCCGAAGGCGATCTCGTTTCCCGCGATGAGCGTACTATTGCCGCTGCCACCCAGGTTCAGGCGCCTATTATGGTGCACGTTGTTATTGGTGACCTGCATGGAGTGGCCGATGCGGATACCGTACTCGTCGTTGTAGGACACCTCGTTGCTGTCGATCACCCAGCCGGTTGTCCCCTCGCTGATGGAGTACCCTGCATCGATGGCCCCGCCCTGAAATCCAGGCGCGTAATTGGTAATTTTCAGGCCGCTGATCGTGACGTTGCTCGGATACGGGGCGATTCCCTTCGAAAACGCGTTCGGCGTAACCCCCTGGCCGTCGAGCACCGCGCCCGGCTCACCGAAGAAGCGGTCGCCCGACTTGGGAATGACGCTCTGGCGGATGTGGGTCCCCGCCTTCAGGATGAAGGTCGTGCCGGCAGGATTGGCGTTCACCAGCGCCTGGATGCTCTGCCCCGGAGCGATCGCAATCCCGGGAGGCCGGATCGGCGGGGCCGGTGCAACAGTCACCACAGCGGTGTCGGCCACACCATCCCCCGTCGCCGCGATCACCTGGTACGTGCCGGTAACCGCCCCGGCGGTGTATTGGCCCGAGATCTCCACCGTTCCGCCGGTAGCGGTCCAGGCCAGCGAAGGCTCAGCCGTCGAGCCGTCGCTCAGCGTCACTGTCGCCCTGAATTGCACGGTCTGATTGACCTCGAGGGTAGTCGACCCAGGGGAAATTACGACGCTGCGGGTACTTGGCGATGGAGGTGTTGGATTCGGGACGCTGGAGAGGTCGCCCCCCGCGCAGGACAGAATGAGCATGGATACCGCACCCGAGGTCGTAACCCAGCATCGGGCACGGCGGCGCGAACTCATTCCTCTAAACTTGGACAAAGACATCATAGGTTCGTTGGTGCCAGCGGGGAAAGTAAACAACTGCTGGGCGGCATCGGGCCGGATCGACAAGGACAAGATAACAGTTGCATCTCGAAAGCCGCGCTGTCAAATGCCGAGCGCCCGATAGACGGTAACCGGCGCCTGCGGTTGTTTGGAACGTGAACGAACCCCGCACCGGCAAGGGCCGAAGCGGGGTTCGTTCCAGATCCAGGGACCGCGATCTAGTCAAGCATTGGCAGGGTGGGCAGCTCCCACCCGATCCACGCGTAGCTAGTGATTGAAGACGCCGGTCAGGTCCTGGCCGTACGCCTTCCATTGCGCCTCGGTACGGGGGCTGAACATCCAGGCGAACGGCCATGGGTTCCGAGCCAGATAGTAGGTGTTGCCGGTGAACCGGTTGTTGCGGCCCGTAAACATCGCCGTGTTGCCCGCGATGTCGCTGGCGGCTCCGGCCGCCACACTGAGCTCGTTCACATTACGCGGCAGATTCGTCTGGGTAATGATGTTGTTGTGCACATACAGGTTCGAGGTCACATGCGGGCCGTACTTGGCGAAGTCGGTGCTGCGGTTTTGATCGATCGCTACCACACCGGCGTAATTCCCGCTGACCGTGTTGCCGTACACTTCGACGTTCGGCGAGGCGTGGATGCCGATCCCGGCATTCCAGATGAAGGTGTAGCGGTTGCGCGGGTCGGCCCAGCCGTTGTTGGTGACCGTGTTGTTGAAGATCGTCGTCTTGTAGCTGATCTCGATGGCGATGCCTTCACTGCCGTTGCGGTCGATCCGGTTGGACTCGATGATCGTGTTGATGTTGTTCTCGTCCATGTGAATTCCAACGCCGACGTTGTCGTGCACATAGTTGTTCCGCAAGGCCAGGCCGTCGGTCAGGGCGAACTTGGTGCCGCCCGCCTCGAAGTTGCTGTTGAAGGCGCTCAGATGATTCCCGAAGGCGATCTCGTTCGACGCGATGGTCGTACCGTTCCCGCTGCCGGCGAGGTTTAGACGCTTGTTGTGGTGCACCTTGTTGTTGGTAATCTGGGTTGAATTGCCGATCCGGATTCCGTACTCGCCGTTGTAGGACACCTCGTTGTTGTCGATCACCCAGCCGGTGGTTCCCTCGCTCGGAGAATAACCGCCGGCATCGATGGTGCCGCTCTGCACTGGAGGCGCGTAGCCGGTGATCTTGAGGCTCTGGATCGTCACGTTGCTGGGATAGGGCGGGGCGCCCTTCGCGAAGGCGTATGGTGCCACCCCTTGCCCATCGAGCACCGCGCCCGGCTCGCCGATGAAGCGGTCGCCCGACTTGGGGATGACGCTCTGCCGGATGTGGGTCCCCGCCTTGATGATGAAGGTCGTGCCGATAGGGTTGGCGTTCACCAGGGCCTGGATGCTCTGCCCCGGAGCAATCGCAATTCCGGGAGGCAGGGTCGTCGGCGGCGGGGTCGTCGTGGGCGGCGGCGGCAGGGTGGCGGTGCCTGCATTATCCCACTTCTGGCTGTTCGAGCCGTTGCAAGTCTGAACCGTGAGCTTGGTCCCGTTGGCGCGCACCGCCGTGGCCAGGCCTACACACAAGCCGTTCACCCCTTTGATCTCACTCGCCGCTGAGGCGCTCCATTGCTGATAAGCGTGGCCGTTGCAGCTCCAGAGACCGACTCCATTGCCGGTAGGGCCTTGCCCAGCGTCCAGACACAGGGCCTGACTGTTTACCGGGACAATCTGGCCCGTCGACTTCCAGATGAACTGTTGATTGGCCAGCTGGTTACAGGACCAGGTCTCCAGCAACTTCCCATTGGTATAGACGTTGTACGCGACGTCCACACACATGTCTGGAAAGAGACGGTTCCGGAGCGATGACGCGGTTCCACCACCACCAATCAGAGAGAATGCGGGTGCGGAAACGGCTTCATCCTGGATTGGAGCGGTCGAAGGGGTGCCATCGGAGCAGGCGTTGGCGGCTACCACAAGGAGGGTGGCCAGGGCGGCGCGGAGAAGTTTCATAGATCGCGTCCAAACTTAGGGTTGTGGGCCACAGGGTGACCGCCATAGACCGGGCGAGGCGCCGTAACGGAAGTGAAGGTGTCGTCAACTGGCGAGTATCGGATGCCGGCGCCGATGACTTTACCTGCTGCTCCGTATGAGCGGACATGTCGGTTAACCAAGATGTTGATTCACGGTGACTTACAGCACCGATAGACCTTTTGGTAGCAAGCCTGCCTGACAGGACAATCCCCCTGCACGGCACGCCCGGGGCGGCCGTCCTCGCGTGGGGGTGAGCAGGTGGCCCTGAAGCCACGCTACTCGGCATATGGGGGGTTAACTGAGACTATCGTGATAGCCGTGCAGGGCGCGAAGGAATGGACACCCAGAAAGGTGCCATCTCGTCGTCATAGGCTCGCGCTGGCCCCAATAGTCTAAATTTGTACCAGATTTGTCAAGCAGGTGCCCAGAGGTCACCCGCATGGTTGTACCGGAGCGGGCCTCCTCCCTGCGGAGGCGCTAGCTTTGCGGCCTATCCGTGGATTGTGGCCCTATCATTCATGCAGCCCGCTAGCGACCCGGCAGCGCCAGATCCTTGAGTGGCACGGAGGAGACGGTGAGAATGAGATCCCGGGTACCATACTGCCTATAGTGATCCGTCCGCGACACGTCTCCCCCGACGAATTGATCCAATCCATCCTCTGCAATCGCATATGCTTCGTATCCACACAACCGACACAACTCCGGTATGTACTCGCGAAGCCGGAGATTGTCAGGCAGAACCTCCAGAAAAATGGTGGGCTTTCTGGTGGCCAGAATGTCTTGCACTGCTTCTAACACGCTGAGTTCCTGGCCTTCAATGTCCATCTTGATGAGGTCGGCATTCTCAACGTATGGCCTTGCTTCGACCGTGCGAACCAGAATAGTCTCCCGGGGTTTCCTGTCAGAGTATTGACTCAATACCAAGCTCCCGCCCGTCGGCGTTAAATCGGCATCGAGAAACGGAACACATAGCTCCATCTGGCTCGGTCCCTCACTTCCGACCACTGCGGCTTCGACCACAGTGACATTTGACACGTGGTTAAGTCTCAGATTTCGGCGGAGCACATCAGCACAACGCGGATGCGGCTCAATGGCAGTGTAGCGCAATACTCCTGGAACCCGTGCCCCAACGATCGAGTAAACGCCAGTATTGGCTCCGAACTCGACGACATCACGTGCGCGCTCGCAGAAGTACTTCCACCAATGTGCTTCTTTCCCTTCATACTGCCCAAGGTAGAAGAGACGCTTGGTTATTATTGAATTGTCGTTGTAGAGGGATAGCTCCAACTCGTCGATCCGAACTGACTCCGCTCTCGCATCCAGGTGGCGATGACGTACAATGTTGAGGAGCGCAAAGTAGGTGCTGCGCCGAGCGCTGCCCGGTTTGCTCGATCTATGGAGCCGGCGCAATCGCATGACGAGCCCCGGAGGCAGAAAGCCGAGTATACGCGAGACACAGGCTCTTACCTGCAGCTTGACTGGTTCCATAGTCCCCTTCCGTGAGGCGCGACCAAGGTCGTCTCTTTGATCTTGCCTCGGAGTGCTGTTTCAAGAACTCGGATTGGGCCCTACCAACCCCACGGCCACTCCAAACTTACTTGACAGGGGATGCGCCGGCCCGTGGGGGGGCTGCCCCCTGATCTTGCTTGTTTCGGCCCGAGCAATCGGGGAGTGCTAACAGTGCCATCAACTGTCTAATTATCGTACGATAATTCGTTACAATAGCATTTAATCGTGAAGCATAATAGTTTATTTGACAATAACATACTGATTACATTTCCACACCATAGAACTGTCACTGTATAAAAAAGCCCAATTACGGCGCGCGCCTCAAACGACTAGGATTCGTTCACACCCAAGGGCGGCGGTGGGTCCGGGAGGGTTGGGGGGGAGGAAGCGGTGATCTTGGCTGAGGTGATCATGACTTACACCTTCAAGCTGTCTCGGCGTCTCGCTCAGTTTTGGTATACCACCGTTGTTGCCGTATCTTTTCTCTCTCTCTCCTGTACCAGCACCGACGGCGGTTCCCTGGAGCCTCCGCCCATAGAAGATTGGATCGTACTGTCGCCCGACTCGACCTCGGTCGGCGTGAATCAGACCGTGCAGTTCGAGGCCCTGGACAACACACCGGGTGGCATGGCCCTCAGCCGGGCGCGCCGTTCATCCAAGGTCGTGAGCCTGGCGCTTAGCCCAGAAGCTGCCAGTCTGTCTCTCAACGCCTCCCAGCCCTTCAGTGTCGCCGTCAAGCTAAGCGGTGGGTCCACGATGACCACCTCTGACCTTAGCTGGTCGGCCACCGGGGGCACGGTAGATCTATCCGGCAAGTACACTGCCGGTACGGTGCCTGGAGGGTATCGCGTGATCGCCAAAGCGTCATCCGGGGTGGCTGACACAGCCATGGTAACGATCGTCGCGCTCGCGGGGATCAGCGTGACCCCCGCAAGCCTGGCGCTCCAGCCCGGAGCCGCCCAGCAGCTGGCTGTCGTCGGCAAGATGACTGACAGCTCCAGCACCGCAGTCGAGGTAACCTGGACGGCCTCGGGTGGAACGATCTCTCCGACCGGCTTCTATACCGCAGGCCCCGATACGGGGAGCTATCGCGCCATCGCGGTTCAGGTCGGCAGCACCCTGGCAGACACCACGGTGGTCACGATCACCGATCCAACCGTTCAGCCTCCACCGCC
>JBKJZM010000314.1:0-15684 GCA_046715295.1 Gemmatimonadales bacterium
GCCCCCCAGCGATCCAGTAGCATCGAATCGTTCTTGAAGGGGTTCTGCCGTGGGTCGTCCAGGAACTCGGCCTCCGTGAGTCCGGAGTACGTGACCCTCGAATCCTCGCTGTAGTAGTTCCCCCGCAAGCTGAGGCTATGACGCCCTCCCAGGGCGATCGACGTCTTCAGGTTCACATCGTTCAGCCGAGACCCGATGTTCTCCCGGGCGCCATCACCTTGCTTGCGCACGTAATCGAAGAGCAGCCCTGAGCTCCCCAGTGGCGCGCCAAAGCGCACGTGACCATTGAAGTAATCACGGTTGCCCGGAGCGAGCGTCAGGAACCCGCCCACACGCGTCGGCGTACTCGGCGTCACGTAGTTGATGACGCCACCGATCGTCTGGGGGCCGAACAGAATCTGGCCCGAGCCCTTCAGAACCTCGATGTGATCGAATCGGTCTACCGGAGGATGGTAGTAGGCTCCATTGTCGCCGTAAGGAGCCAGCGTGAACGGGATCCCGTCTTCCAGCAGCAGAACCTTGGTAGACCGCGTGGGGTTGAGTCCCCGAATGCCGATATTTGGCCGCAGCCCGAAGCCTTCCTCGTCCCTGACGAAAGTGCCCGGCACTTTGCGGAGTGCCTCGTTGGTGGTGAAAACGCGGGACTGAGTCAGCGTCTCACTGTCCAGTACCGAGCCGGAGCCGGGTATGTCCGCCAGAGCCTCGGGTCGGCCGATCACTTCGACAGTGGGAAGCTCGTGTCCTTCCGCTGCCGGCTTCTCTTGCGCAGCTAGAGGAGCCTGCAGGAGCACGGCGAGCCCCACCAAGAGCGTCAGTCGGTCGAGAGCTGGGTACACTCGGCCTCCAAGAGAGACATGGTTTTTGTTGGAGCCAGAGGGAGGTGCCATGCTGATGGGCTGATCTGTGCTCGACAATGAGATCGGAATGAGAATGAGAATCATTCTTATTTAGTAATCTTTACCAAGCTACTCCCCATTGAGACTGGTGTCAATTGTGTCTCCTGCACATCATTCGCCTTCATCCCTTTCCCTACCGAAATCGCCGCGCCGCATGAGGTGTCATGGCCCTTCTCCCCCTTCGCCCGGTGCGCCTTCCCATCGCCGCCGCACAGTTTTACGACGGTTGGCTGGCCGATCTGAAGGCGCAACTCACCGAGCCCGGGGCCGACTGGTACCGGCTGACGCGCGACCTGCTGTTCGAGATCCATCATCCCGGGGCTGACGACTACGATACGCTGTTACAGGGGCCCGCGACCCCCGAAGCCTCCCGGATCGCCCTGCTATCGCTCGATCCATGGAACGTCACCCTAGAGCCCGAGTATTACGCCGAGGTGGACGCGGAGCGCTTTGCCCGGGTGAAGCCGCTGCTGTGGCTCTGGCAGGGCTTCGATCGCTCGCCGTTGGGGAACAACGTGCACCTCGGGGTGGGGTTCCGGCGGTTGCTGGCGCAGCACATTTTCGCCCGGGTCGGCCGGAACTTCAAAGCGTTTCAGTACGTGGAGTTTTCCTTCGGCTACAACCTGGAGGTCGGGGATGACGTAGTGGTCCACCGCAACGTGCTGCTGGATGACCGCGGCGGCATCACCCTGGGTGACCGGGTGAGCATCTCCGACTACGCCAATATCTACAGTCACACCCACAGCATCGTCGATCAGAAGGACGTCACCAACGCGCGCACCATCCTGGAGGACGACGTACGCATCACCTATCACGCTACGGTGCTCGCCGGCGTGCGGGTAGGCAAGAACGCGATGGTGGGGGCCAATGCCGTCGCGACCAAGGATGTGCGTCCCTATCACGTAAACGTCGGCATTCCCGCTAAATCCATTCGGGTGAAGCCGAACGCCCCGCCCGAGGCGTACGTCACGGAGCGGGTTGCCCGGCGCGACACCAGGGAGCCCTGAGCCTGTCTCCCCGGCCAATCCGCCCACCGCTTTCCCTGGCCGCAATCGCCGCCGGAATTCTGCTCGCTTGCCTGCTCATAGCCGCCGCCATCACCGACCCACCGGTCTCACCGACGCTCGCCATCGGAGCGGCGGCGGCGCTGATCATGCTGCTGGCCAGCTCCCGAAAACCCTGGGAGCTCAGCTTGCACGCTGCGGCAGCGGTGTTCCTGATCATCGTGGCGGGTTGGGCCGAGGACCGTATCTGGTGGTTGGCCGTCGTGGCGGTGGCCGGGGCCGTTGGGACTTTCGCCGTGGCGGCCATGCGTGCGAGCAGACGGGGAGATGAGGCTGAGAAAAAGTCGGAGCAGCTCGCCGCCCAGGTGGACCGGCGCATCAGCGAGCTCTTCTCGCTGCAGGAGCTCAGCTACGTCCTGTCGCAGTCGATCCAGCTGGACCGCATCGTGGAACAGGTCGCCAAGTACGCCGCCCGCTTCCTGAATGCCGATGGGGCCATCGTGGTGCTGGCGGAAGGCGGACTTCTTCGGGTCGTCGCCGCCACCGGAACGCTGGAGCCCCTGCTGGGAGAGGTGAGTGAGGATCACGACAGCCTGGTTCGCCGGGCGATTGGCGGGGACCGCATCGAGGTGGCCGAAGGGGTCGAGACCCCAACAGTCAGGCTGATCGGGGGCATGATGGTGCGCTCCGCCGCGGTGGCACCGTTGCGGGCGCAAGGCATCGCCATGGGTGCACTGGCAGTGGCCGACCGGCAGGGCGGGCCTTTGAGCGCGGAGGACCGCTGGCTTTTCTCTACGGTGGCCACCAACGCATCAGTGGTAGTGGCCAACAGCCGGCTTTATGAGATGGTTCGGCGAAACGAGACCGAGTGGGAGACGACCTTCAATGCCCTCGCCGAAGGGATCGCGGTGGTAGGGCCCACCGGAGCGGTGCTCCGGGCCAACCGGGCCCTGGCCGGGCTCGCGGGACTCCCCGAGTCGGAGCTGGTGGGACGCAACTTCGGCACGATGATCTTTGGCGAGCCGGAAGCGGTGGCGGGCCTGATCGAGGCGGCGTATCAGGGCGAGCGCACCGCCCCCCTGGTCGTGCGCCCGGAGGACAGCCACCGAGTCCTGCGCCTGACGGCCGCGCCGCTGGCCGGCACCGAACGGGGCTCGGTCGTCATCCTCATCGAGGACGTGACCGAGCAGCAGCTCCTCCAAGCCCAGATCATTCAGAGCGACAAGATGGCCTCCATCGGTCAGCTCGTCTCCGGTGTCGCCCACGAGCTCAATAACCCGCTGACCTCCATCGCCGGTCTGGCCGAGCTCCTGCTGGAGCGGCCCCCCCATCTCGAGCTTCCCCAGGAGCACCTGCGCGTCATTCATGACCAGGCGGAGCGCGCCGGCCGGATCGTGCGCAACCTGCTGACCTTTGCCCGCAAGGGAGTGGCCGAGAAAACCGCGGTGGACCTGCGCGAGGTCGTCGCCCGGACCTCGCAGCTCATCACCTATGAGCTGCAGCTTCACGGAATCGAGCTCGAGACCGATCTGAGCCCGGACGACGCAGTGGTGCTGGGCGACCGCCATGAGCTGCAGCAGGTCTTGCTCAATCTGGTGACCAATGCCGTGCAGTCGGTGAGCGGGCTGGCAGAAGGAAAACCTCGGCGGGTCACGCTCACGACCAGCCTGACCGAGGACGGAAAGGCCGCGCTTCGGGTGCGGGATACCGGCCCAGGTGTCCCAAGCCACCTGGTGCCGTACCTGTTTACGCCTTTCTTCACCACCAAGGCGCCGGGAGAGGGTACCGGCCTGGGCCTATCGCTCAGCTACGGGCTGGTGAAAGCGCACGGTGGCGTGCTCGAGTATGAGGCACCCCCGCAGGGCGGAGCCGAGTTCTGTGTGACCCTCCCGCTCTTTCACGCGGAGATCACCGAATCGGCGGAGCCGGAGCCTCACCGCGGCAATGGCCGCTCGGCCGAGCGGCGAATCCTCGTCGTGGACGAAGACCCCGCGGTGCACCGCTTATTAATGGCGCTGTTCACCCCGGAAGGCCACGCGGTGGAAGCAGTCCGCAGCGGGGAGCAGGGTTTGCGGCTGGCGAGGGAACGGGAGTACGACCTCATCATCGCCGACGTCCACGCGGCCAGCGGGCCGGCGGAGCTGTTTGCGGACGCGTTGCTCGAGGCCGATCCTGACGCGAGTCGCCGGCTCGTCGTCGCCTGCACCGGTGAGGAGGAACTCCCCGGACTCCTGGCTCGGCGGCCGGTCCACCGGGTCAGGAAACCATTCAACCTGCGGGACCTGAAGGCCGTCGCGAACGAAATCCTTCAGTAGCCCGCCGCGGTCGCCGGCTTCCAGGGCAGGACACTGATGCGTCCCTTGACCTTGGCGGTTGCGCTCGAGGCATCGGCGGTGGCCCAGTAGTTCCCGCCCGCGATCAGGTCGGGCGCATCGATGAACCAGCGGGTGGCCCGGAGAAAGATGTTGCCGGTGACCTCCGTGGCGTGACCGGTGCCGTCCAACACCAATCCGTCACCTACTCCGTCGAACAGGTTACCCCGTACCTGCGCCCTGGTTGTCCGCTCCAGGACGATTCCCTGCTCCAGTCGAGCGAGTACGTTGTCGTCGATGCGATAGCGTCGGCTCGGATCGCCGGCCACCGCCGGTGCAGCCACCCGGATCCCGACCCCGCCACCGATCAGCACATTGGCCAGAATGGCGTTGTCGCTCCCGTGCTCGCTGACGATCCCGGCCGTGCGGGAGCCGATGACGGTGTTGGCGCGCAGAGTGGTCCTGCCCGAGTGATCCAGACGGAAGCCGATTCCGGTGCTGTCGGCACGGTTCTCCAGGAAGCTGTTACCCCATCCGTAGGCGGCGGTGAACGCCACCCGAAGGGCGGACGAGGCGTCGTTGCGGTAGACCAGGTTGCCCATCGACGGCCGCACCTGAGGCCGGGCGCCGGCCAGCAGAAATCCCATGCTCGATGCGGTGAGATCGTTGTCCACGATGGTATTCGAGTCGCTCGCTTCCCGAAGCAGCAGTGCCGCCGCGCCGCAGTCGGCGGCGGGTACCTGAGATTCGCAGCGGCGGGTACGATTGGCCCGATTACGGGCGATGACGTTCCCCGCCGATTTCCAGAGGTGAATTCCCCACCCCTTGTTCAACGTGACGTCGTTATCGGCAACGTAACTGTCACGCACATTCACCAGCCCGATGCCGTTCTGAGCTCCCCGGGCGGTGATTCCGGTGACGCTGGCAACCTCCGTATCCTGAAGCAGGATGCCGCCGCCATAGGCGTCGAAGACGTCCCGCCGGATCATGTCGAGCCGATCCGCGGAATCGGGCCGCGCCGGTGTCGAGCGAACCTCCAGGGTTCGGCTGCCCGAGACATTTATTCCGGTCACCCGGTGGGCGCGCCCCCCTTCAATTCTTACCCCGTAGCGATAGCCGCGGATGGCACCGCCGCTGATGGTCACCCCATCCACACCCCGGCTCACGACGCCCATGCCTACGTAGCGACTGGGCACCGAGTCACCGCTCTCGAGCACGACGCCGGTCAGATCGATCCGGGTTCCCGACGCCGCAGCGATGATGATGCCGCGCTCGCTGGGGTCGGGGATTCGGTATCGCCCGGGACAGACCCGGACTTCGCCCTGAACCTGGGTGCCGGCACGAGTCGGCCGGATGCATGGGGCTGCGTGGGCGGAGCCGGTCGGGGTCAGGACCCAGGCCACAGATAAGGCTGCAAAAATCATGGTCGGACCGGATAGCCCCGCTCTCGAAGATAGGCCCGAGCCCGGGGCAGCGAAGAGTCGTGAAAGTGAAAAATCGTGGCAGCCAGCACCCCGTGCGCGCCGGCCTCCAGCGCCTCGGCCAGATGCGCCAGGTTCCCCGCGCCGCCAGACGCAATCACCGGCAAGGTTACCGCCTGGGCGACCGCCTGGATGAGCGGCAGATCATACCCCGCCCCGGTCCCGTCGCGGTCCATCGAGGTAAGCAGGATCTCGCCCGCACCGGCGGCCTCGAGACGGCGGCTCCACTCGACCGCCTCGAGCTCGGTTGGCTCCCGGCCACCGTTGACTACCACGGTGAGCCGACCCTCGACCCGCTTTACATCGACCGCGGCGACGACACACTGGCTGCCGAAGCTTTCGGCCAGCCGGGAAATGAGGGAGGGATCGCGCACGGCAGCGGTGTTGACGGTGACCTTGTCGGCGCCGGCACGCAGCGCGGCCCCCGCGTCGGCGGTCGAGCGAATTCCGCCGCCCACGGTGAAGGGGATGAAGATGGACTCGGCGACCCGGCTGACCATTTCGAGAGTAGTGCGGCGGGCCTCGGGGCTGGCCGAGATATCGAGAAAGACCAGCTCGTCGGCGCCCTCGGCGTCATATCGCGCCGCCTGCTCCACCGGGTCGCCGGCATCCCGGAGGGACTGGAAGTGCACCCCCTTCACCACCCGTCCGCCTGCCACGTCGAGGCAGGGAATGATTCGCCGCGCTAGCATACCCGGAGCACGTCGTCTATCGCGCCCGCGTGGCCGCCTTGGAAGAGCGCGAGAATGTCCTCCAGCGCCCGCCGCTCCCGGGGCCAGGCAACACGGGATGCCGCCGCGGCCGGGGTCAGCCACTCGAAGCGGTCGTGCTCAAGACCCAGCCGCACCGGAGCGTCCAGAGTGGCGAAGGCGGCGAACACCGGTACCAGCGCCACTTCATCTATGCGATGCTGATAAAACGACTCCACCCGACTCACGTTGTACAGCCGGACGGGCACGAGGCCGGTTTCCTCCTCCAGCTCCCGAGCCGCGGCCTCGGCGGGCCGCTCACCGGCCTCGATGTGCCCGTGAACCGTCTCCCACGAGCCGGGACAGCGCCCTCCGACGGCCCGGCGCAGCACCAGGCATTCCAGCGCCGCCTCCGCTCCCCGAAGGACGTACACGTCCACCAGCGAGACACGAACCGAGGTCACGGCTTCCACCGGGCGAACGCCGCCAGCAGATGGATTCCCGCCTGCTGGGATTTCTCGGGATGGAACTGCGCCCCGATGACGGTTCCCTGACCCACCAGGGTAGGAAAGACGCCACCGTAGTCGCCGGTTCCGAGCACTGCCTGCTCGGGCAGCCCGGTGGGATAGTAGCTGTGGACGTGGTAGAAGAACTGAGCCGCGTCGCCGAAAGCGGGGCCCAGGAGTGCGTGGCTACGTCCGGATTCAGTGAGGTCTACCCGGGCCCAGCCGACATGGGGAACATGGAGGCCGTTCGCGAACCGGCGGACTCGCCCGGGAAGCAGGCCCAGGCCTCGCGCCTCAGGCGCCTCCTCGCTCATCTCGAAAAACAGCTGGAGGCCAAGGCAGATGCCCATGACCGGGCGCCCGGACACGGCCACGTCCCGAACGGCTTCCCCGAGCCCCGTGGACGCCAGCGTGCGCGACGCCTGTCCAAAATTTCCGACTCCCGGAACCAGAACCCGGTCGGCTCGCCGGACTTCGTCCGGGTCGCTGGTGAGACCGGCCTGGTGGCCGCCGGCGACGAGCGCGCGTACAACGCTGGCGAGGTTGTTCACCCCATAATCGACCACGGCGATCATAGCGTGCCCTTGGTCGACGGGACTGCCGTCACCCGGGGATCCAGAGTGGTGGCGTAATCGAGAGAGCGGGCAAAAGCCTTGAAGGCCGCCTCGACGATATGGTGCGGGTTGTCACCCCGGATCAGGTCGAGGTGCACCGTCAGGCCCGCGTGGAGCACCAGCGCCCGAAAGAACTCCGGGGTGAGGAAGACATCGTAATCGCCCAGCATTTGCCACTTCGGAATATCGACATGGTAGGACAGGTAGGGCCGTCCGGAGACGTCCACCACGCAGCGCACCAACGCTTCGTCGAGCGGCACCATCGAGTCGGCGTAGCGGCGAATTCCGGCTCGGTCACCCAGCGCTTCGGCTATGGCCTGGCCGATCACGATGCCGGTGTCTTCCACCGTGTGATGCCCGTCCACATGCAGGTCACCCCGTGCCTCGACCGTCAAGTCCAGCAGGGCGTGCCGGGCAAGAGCCTCGAGCATGTGGTCGAAGAAGCCGATGCCGGTTTTCACCCGGGCCTCCCCCCTCCCATCCAGGTTCACCCGGACGTGAAGATCGGTCTCCTTGGTCTTGCGAGTGCACTCACCTACTCGGGGCGTATTCACAGAATCTGCTTCATCGCGTCGATCACCGCGTCCATGTCTTCGGATGTCCCGATGGAGATCCGCACGCACTCGGACAGTTGCGGTGAGTCCGAGACGTCGCGGATAAGTATGCCGTAATCATCCAGCAGGCGACGGCAGAGATCCTTGGCCGGCAGGTGCAGGGGCCGTAACAGCACGAAGTTGGCCGCCGTGGGGTACACGGCCAGGCCGGGAACATCGCGAAGCCGGGCGACGAAGCGGTCGCGGACCGCGACAATCTCGCGGGTACGTGCGGCGAGCATCGGGGCGTGATCGAGCGCCGTCCGGGCTGCGGCCAGGGTCATGAGGTTCACGTTGTACGGCAGCTTCCCCTTGGCAATCTCGCGCGCCACCGCCGGGTGAGCCAGCGCAAGACCAAACCGCAGCCCGGCCAGGCCCAGCGCCTTGGAGAATGTCCGGAGTACCACGAGCCTGGACGACTGCGCCAGCAGGCGGATGGCGCTGGGGCCTCCGAAATCCTGGTAGGCCTCATCGCAGACCACGAGAGCCTCGGTGCTGGAGAGAATGCGCTCGACCGCACCCTCCGGCATGGCCGACCCGGTGGGATTATTCGGAGAGTTGAGCACGATGACTCGGGCGCGCTCCCGCCGCGCCGCATCGATCAGGCGGTCGACATCGAAGACGAAGTCAGCGCCGAGAGGGACCGGCACGTAGCGCCCGCCGAGCACCGCCGTCAGCAGCCGGTATAGAGAGAAGGTGGGCGAGGGCGCTACGACCCGGTCGTCGGCGCCGAGGGTAACCAAGAGCGTTGACTGGATCAGCTCATTGGAGCCGTTGCCCACGAGAACGCCATCGGCAACCCAACCGTAGTGCTCCGCCAGACGCGCCAGCAGCTCTGGTGGTGCGAATTCGGGGTAGCGTTGCCACGGCTCGGCCGCGACCCGTTGGAGCACCTCCCGCTTCAGCTCGGGCGGAAAATCGAAGGGGGACTCGTTCTGGTTCAGCTTGTGCCGCGCCGGCGGGGCGGCGAGGGTGTAGGCCGCCTGCGCTTGCACCAGGGGTTTGATCAGCGCCAGGCCATCAGAGGCGTGCGGGGGCACGACCGCGGGGCTGGTGACTCCTTCGAGTGAAGCGTGCGGGGTTAGGACAGTCGGTGGCGGGGTGGGCGGCCGATTCAAGTGCGATGGCGGCCGAGGACCGCCTCGAGCCGTGCCGTCAGGGAGCGGGCCCGGAATGGCTTGGTGACGAAGTCGTTGGCCCCCAGCTCGAAGACCCGCACCTCGTTGTCCTCGTCGCCCTTGGCGGTGAGAACCATGACCGGAATCTCCCGGGTGGCAGGTCGGGAGCGAAGCTGCGCCAGGACCCCGTAGCCGTCGAGCCCCGGCAGATTCAGATCGAGGATGATGACATCGGGCGCATGGCGATCCACCTCGTCCAACGCCTGAATCCCGTCCCGTGCTTCGGCTACGGTGTAGCCTTCCCGTTGGAGCAGATCCTTCATGACCCGGCGCAGCTGCTCCTCATCCTCCACCAAAAGCACGCAGGCCCCATGGCCCTTGCCTTCGCCGACCACCACATCGGTGTGGCCCGGGCTCTCGACCAGGTCCATGGAGAACTCGAGCGAAACGGGGGGGGCAAGTGGCGCGGCTTGCGGGGCCGAGACCCGGGTGGAGCGCGCAGGCTTGCCCCGGGGGGTAGCCACTTCGGCTGCCGCGGCCGCCTCCTCGTGCGGCGGCTCCGTGACACGCAACAACTCCTCGATGGTGGATTCTCCGGAGAGAACATGGCGCAGCCCGCTGGCAAAGAGCGAGCGCATGCCCCCAGCCCGGGCGGCTTGAGCAATCTTGTCGGCTGACGCGCCTTCACTTATCCGCCGTTCGAGATCGGGATTCATCGTCAGCACCTCGACGATGCTGAATCTTCCCCGGTATCCGGTCATGGAGCAGTCGGTACAGCCCACGGCGCTGTACACGGTTACCCCCGATGGAATGAAGCGCTTGAGCCGTTCGCCGATCTCCTCGGTCATGACCACACGACAGGCGGGACACACTCTCCGCATCAGCCGTTGGGCGACGACGCCCCGCAGCGCCGGGGCGATCTTGTAGGCCTCCATCCCGATATCAACCAGCCGGGTGACCGCGTTCGGAGCATCGTTGGTATGCAGGGTCGAGAGGACCAGGTGGCCGGTGAGCGAGGCCTGAAGCGCGATCTGCGCCGTCTCCTTGTCACGGATCTCACCGATCAGCACTACATCGGGGTCCTGGCGAAGGATCGATCGCAGCGCCGAGGCAAACGTGAGTCCCGCCTTTTCGTTGACCTGGACCTGAACGATATTGGCACCCAGCCGGTACTCGACCGGGTCCTCGACGGTCACGATGTTGATGCCCTCGCCCTGCACCACCCGGAGAGCGGAGTAGAGGGTGGTGGTCTTGCCCGAGCCGGTGGGGCCGGTCACCAGAATGATCCCCTCCTTGTGGCTCAGCAGCGCCCGGATCGCCTTCTGCTCATCATCGGACATGCCCAGCGAGTCGAGATTGAGCGAGGTGGCCTTCTGGTTCAGGATCCGGATGACAACCTTCTCACCCAGTGAAGCCGGCAGGGTCGAGACCCGCAGGTCGATCGCTTCGCCGTTGATCGAAACCCGGGCCCGGCCATCCTGCGGCCGCAGCCGATCGGCGATGTCGAGGCCCGACATGATCTTTACCCGCGAGACCAGGGGGATGCCGGCGCTCCGGGGTATCTTCATGGCCTGCCGCAGCACGCCGTCGATGCGGTACCGCACCACCACCCCGCCCTCGATCGGCTCGACGTGGATGTCGCTCGCGCGGTTGGAGACCCCATCAGCGATCATCATGTCCACCAGCCGCAGGATCGGGCGCTGGCTGGCCTGCTCCTCACTGGCGATACTGTCCATTTCCTCCTTGATCTGCTCCACCTCGAAGTCACCGCCGATGCCTTCGAGGAGCCGGGAGACCACGGTGTCCGTCTCCCGGTACAGCTCATCCAGCTTTTCTCTGATCTTGGAGGGCGAGCCCAGCAGCAAGCGCACTTCGCGGCCGGTGGCGAAGGCAAGCATCTTCTCGGCGTCGATGTCGAAGGGGTTGGCCGTGGCTACTTCGAGGTAGGAATCGGTCTGCCGTACCGGCACCACAGTGAACCGCCGCGCCAGCTGCTCGGGCACGGCGGAGATCAGCTTGACGTCGATCTTGCTCAGGTCGGCCACGGTAAAACGGAATCGGGTGGCGATGGCACCGAGTATCTGTTCGTCGCTCGCCAGCTTCCGTTGTACCAGCATCTCCCAGAGGGACACCTCCGGCCCGGCTTCCTGCCGCAACGCGATTACGGCTTCCGGAGACAACAGACTCTCGAGGGAGGGCACCAACCATTCATCGGTGAACTGCATGACGACTCAATGGTCGTGAGGAGCGGACAGGACGGACAACCGGGGGAGCCAGCCGAAAGATAAGAAGGTCACAGCAAGCCCCACCAGTCCCGATTGATGTCCACCGTGAGCCCCACACCACCGTCCCGGAGCCCCACGCCGGCCTCCACTCGAAGGAGGCGCATGAACCACTCGAGCGCCACCCCGGCTACGGGACGGATGCCCCCGGAGTGGCTCCAGGGCAAAGCAGGTAGCGGCTCGGCGGTGTAGCCGGCTGAGATGAAGGGTGCGAGCGTCATTCGCCGGCCGGTGGAGGCAAAGGAGCCCAGCTTGAGCGCAGGCGCGGGCACCTCGAAGCGCCACTCCAGGTGCGCCAGGGCAACGCGCCTGCCACCGTAGGCACGAAACGGCTCTCCAATCAGAGTGCCCCGGCCCCCGATGGCGAAGCTGCGATGGGGTGGCAGCCGGGCACTGCCGGCGCCGACGTACACTCGTGACAGGAGCGCGCCCCCGCCCAGGGTTGCAAGCCACCGTCCAGACGCCATGGCGCGAACGTAGTCGCCCGGCCCCTCTCCCACCTCCAGCGCCACCCGGCCCTGAAGATCCTGCTGGACCGCGATGCCGCCGCTGGCACGCTCCAGACTGAGCCGCGCCACCCGATGAGTACCGGAACCGAGAGGCGGATTGACCCGGTAGCGGCCGGTGGCGGGAGACGCGTCCACCGCCACCGACTTGCTCTCTTCGACGCCCAGACTGAACCCCAGGGAGGTCCGCCCACTGATCCGGTGGCGCACCCCCAGCTCGACGGCATGCAGGAGGACATAATCGCCGTGGTCCTTGCCGGCCTCCTGCGCCAGCACCGAGTTCAGCACCGGTGCGATCACCGGCAGATCGCTGAAGTCCACCACCCGGCGAGACGCGGCGAGGCTCAGACCGGTGGCACCCATGCTCCATCCCGCAGTCAGTGACCCCCCCAACCGGCGGTCCCCCGTTCCGTAGGAGATCGCCGGCCGGATATGAACCCGCGTCCCTTCCAGCCCGACGATGCCCCCGAATCCAAGGGTCAGCCCCTGCACCCGGTTCACTCGAACGATGTCGCTCATCGATCCCGCCGCCAGCCGCTTGGAGGACAGACCGCCGAGCGCTCGGGAGCCGGCAAGCCGCTCAACTTCGGTTCGAAGCGCTTCCATGTCCTGCCGGTTGACGGGCTGCGCCACGCCGGCGATGGCTTGTTCCAGCGTCCCCGCCCATGTCGAGTCGGCCGGCCGGGCGTGTAATAGTCCACCGATTGCCGGGCCGTAAAAGAAGTCAGGCGGGATATCGAGGTTCAGGGCGTAGTCGCCGATCTCCCAGCGGCCTCGGATGATGCCACGCGCGGGGAAATCGAGCCAGGTGACGCGCCGGCGGATCTCGACCTCCTGGCGGCGGGGCAGCCAGTAGCGGTTCTCGTAGAGCGCGCTCTCCAGAACTATGCTGATGTCCTCCAGCTGGCGGTCGAGATAGGCCGCGGGAGTGAAGCTGAAGCGGAACCGCACCAGCTCGGCCGTCGCGACGTCGATGGACAGAATGCCAACCACCAGCGGCAGGTTGAAGGAGCGGGGCCGGACCTGCACCTGGTAGACGGTCACCTCGCCGTCGGCTGTGCGAATGGCCAACGAATCGGAGAGCGCGTAGTCGTACGCCCCGGGGCCATCCGGCGACAGCGGATGGACGGCGTCGCGTACCTCGTCACCCTCGCCGATCCGGATGCGGTCGCCGAAGTTGTTGGTGACGATACCGAGGTGATCGCGGTGGTAGTTGATGTCGGTCGGCAGGAAAGTGCCGTCGCGCCAGCCCAGGATGACCTGCTTGCTCCGGTCGGGGGCTCGCCAATACACTTCCACATCGAGCTCGTCCGCCTTGACCAGACGGGGCGGTTCGGCCAATCCCTCGCCAATCTGGGCCAGGAAGAACACGAATCCGTGGGCTCGTGACCGGTAGCTCGTGAGCGCCGAGTCGGCCTGAACCGTCAGCCTCCGCTCTACCGCCCGATCGACCAGCGCGAGCGTCTCCGGGGAGTTCCACTCTTGGCCAGTAAGAGGTGAGAAGTGAGAAGTGAGAAGGGTGAGGCTTACGACCAAGACGGCCCAAGGCGCCGGACTTCCGTGGGGTATGTACTTACTACTCACGATGGACCTCGTGCTTTGTTGAGTCGCCTTCTTACTTCTCACTTCTCACTTCTCACTTCCCTGAAGGCCGCAATATCCCGGTGGCCGGCAGGCGGGGCAACCTGGCGCATCGTGGCCGCGCTGGCCGCTGTTATGGCCTGTGGCGGCCGCCGGCCCTCGGTGCCGGAAAGCCCGGCCGCGCCGGTGGCACGGAGGGTCCTTCCGCTGGCGCGAGTTTTTGTGCTGGAGACTTCCGGCCCCCCTCCACCCGACACCTCGGTGACCTTCACCACGGGCAACCCTCGCGTCATCATCCTCTACCATGGCGGGGAGAGTATCACCTTCGCCCGGCTGAGCTTCGAGCCGCGTGCCTTCGGCGACAGCGGGCAGAGTGTGCAGGTGGACGTGCGCCCCCGGCCCGGCATCTATGGGCTGGATGTCACCACCAGCCTGCCTCTGCGTGGCGGGGCGGCGGCGGTGACGTTCGAATACTCACGCTATTTCTCCGCGCCGACGCGTGCCCGGCAGGCCCACGGCAGCGATGTGGCGTTTGAGCGGACGCTCGCGGTGGGGCGCATGCTGCCCGACAATGAGGTCGAGCTGCTCGCCTCGACCAGGCCCGCGGGCGACAATCTGCGGGCGGCCCTCCCCGCAACGGGCCGGTTCATCGTGGCCGGCCCGCAGTGAGCGCGAGCTTCGAGATTTTCGCCGAGCGCGCCCGCACCGGCGGGATGGTGCCGGTGACGCGGCAGGTGGTGCTGGACGGCGATACGCCGGTGACCGCCTTCGCCAAGCTCCATCGGGGACCGTACGGCTTTCTCCTGGAGTCGCTCGAAGGAGGCGAGCGCTGGGCCCGTTACACCTTCCTGGCGACCGACCCACGAGAGGTCTACCGCTATCGGGGCCGTGAGTGCTCCCGCTGGACCGAGGATACCGGGTGGACCGTGGTCGAGACCGACATCGCGCCCCTGGACCATCTGGGCCGCACCATGCGGCGGCACCCTCCGGTCGAGGTCGCCGGGCTCCCCCGATTCACCGGGGGCGCGGTGGGGTACCTGGGTTACGACATTGTCCGCACCATTGAGTCGCTCCCCCATGCACCGCCCGACGATCGGGATCTTCCAGACGCCATCCTGATGGTGGCGGACACGTTACTGGTGCTCGACAACCTCTTCAACCGCGCTACGGTCATCGCGAACGTGGAGGTGCCGGCGGGCGCTGGTGCCGGGGAACTGCGCCGGCTCTTCGACGAAGCCGAGACCAGGATCGAGTGCTGGCTGGAACGACTCGCCACGCCGACGACCAGTACGCCGCTCGAGATCGAGCCGCTACCGCCGCTGCCGCAACCATCGGGTCCTTATTCTGACGAACGGTTTCGGGACGACGTGGGCCGGATCAAGGAGTACATCGGCGCCGGGGACACGTTTCAAACCGTCCTCTCCCGGCGGATCGACTTACCCGCCCCGGATCCTTTCCTCACCTATCGCTACCTCCGGGCGCTCAACCCCGCGCCCTATCTCTACTATCTGCATTGCGACGACATCCACATCATCGGCAGCTCGCCCGAGATCCTCGTTCGGGTAGAGGAGGGAGAGATCACGCTTCGCCCCATTGCCGGGACCCGTCCCCGAGGCGGGAGTTCCGAGCTGGATGGGGCCCTGGCGGCCGAGCTCGCGGCCGATCCCAAGGAGCGGGCCGAGCACCTGATGCTGGTCGACCTCGGCCGGAACGATGTGGGCCGGGTGGCGGAGTTCGGATCGGTCCGGCTCACTACCTTCATGGCCATCGAGCGCTACTCCCATGTCATGCACCTGGTGAGCGAGGTGCGGGGACAGCTGCGGCCAGATCTCGATGCCGTCGCCGCGCTGGCCGCGTGCTTTCCGGCAGGCACGGTGTCGGGTGCCCCCTAGGTGCGGGCCATGGAAATCATCGACGAGCTGGAACCGGTACGCCGCGGGCCCTACGCCGGCGCAGTCGGCTACGTCGGTTGGGGAGGACGGACACTGGATACAGCCATTGCCATCCGCACCTGCGTCATGAAGGGGGGCCGGGCCTGGATACAGGCCGGCGCCGGCATCGTGGCCGACTCCGATCCCGCGTCGGAATGGCGGGAGACCGAG
>JBKJZM010000315.1:0-4835 GCA_046715295.1 Gemmatimonadales bacterium
TCCCTTCGCGACGAGCCTCCGAATCACCGGAAAACCTTCCCCCGCAGCCGCCTGATGACATGACCCAAGCCGTCGATCACTTCCCGCAAGTCTCCCCCGCGAGTCGACCCCGATTGACGGCTCACCCACAAGACGCCGAACAATCCCAGGACCGTCAGCGCGATGTTGGGTGCCCACATGGCGAACCAGGGGGCCACGTGGCCGCGGTCAGCCAGGCTCTCACCGGCGGTGAGCCCGATGTAGTGAATGGCGAAAATCAGGGTACCGCCGCCGATCACCAGGCCGATCCCACCGCGTGGAAAGCGAAGCGCCAGCACGATCCCAATGATCACGAAGGTGATACACGCCATACTGATGGCCCACTTCTTATGGACCTCCACGGCGAAGCGGTCGGCCCTGCGGTCGGCTTCCCGGACCCTGTCGGCGGCGGATGCGACCTCGGACCAGTTGGAAAGGGGCACCTTCCCCCGCTGCACCACCGGCAGCTTGGGCCCCTGGACCTGTCCCGGTGCCTGGCGTGGCTGGACCTGTACCGGCAGCCCGGCCGGCGGGGTGTTTCCTCCATTGGGGGGTGGCCGGACCTGTGCTGGTGTCTGTGCTTTGGCCGTCCCTGGTAGGATGAGTTGCTGGACTGACTTCATCCAGTTGCAGTATCCGCCGGCAGTCGAATCCGGTTTCCCCGCGGGCTCTGGTGGGAGCGGTGGAAGCGCCAGGAGCGCGCGTAGATCGTGCACGACCAGCTCCCCTCGCTCTCGCCTTGCTTCCACCTGTTCTTCCTTGGCTTCGCGCACGACCGCAAGCAGTTCGCAGGTGCTCATCTCCCGGTCGCCTCGAATGGATTCGCTGGTGTTCCGCTGGAGCTCGTCGTAGACGTTTTTGACCCTGATGTCGTTCACCGTGAAGTAGGTGAGCTGAAATCTGGTGGGTTCGGCAGGGCGGTATTGGTGGATCGACCCGTCGAACAGTCGTAAGCTCAGATCGGTTTGCCCCTCGGCGTACGCCATGGACCCACTGTCTGCATAAATGATTCGGCGGCTCGCATCGCCTCCAACGTCATAGATCGTGACCCCCTTCAAGCGCCCGGTCGCAGCGTCAATGCGGCTCGCCCGGATGAAGTATTTGGAGGGGGGGACTTCGTTGATGACCTGCTCCCGCAGGCCGAAGGCAGCCTTCTTCCGTCCGATGTCGATGAGCAGCGAACGGAGGCGGGCGTTGCTTCGGGGCAGAACCTGATCCACGAACGCCAGGTTGAAGGCAGCCATGAACACGCCCCAGACGAGCACCGGAGCCAGGATCTGGTACACACTGATCCCGTTCGCCCGCATGGCCGTGATCTCGTTGTCCGCGGCAAGATGGCTGAAGGTAAAGAGCACGGCGAGCAGAACCGCCATGGGCAGGGTCATGGCGATGATAAACGGCAGACTCAGCACGAACACTTCAGTGATCACGGACCAGGGTAACCCCTTGCCGACCAGGGCACCAAACTTCTTCGCCACCTGGCTGATCAGCATGAAGCCGGTCAGGGCCGCGAGGGCGAAGCAGAACGGCGCCACGAGCTGCCGCAGGAGATAGCGATGAAGCAGGCGCACGTTGGCTAACTTGTATAGTTGTAAGGGTTTCGTCGTTCCATTATATTCCCCGATCTACTTCACTCAAACTCATATATCGTTGCACTTCGCTAGAGTGGCACGCGCTCTCGTCGCCTTGGTCTGCCTTGCTGTGCTCCCCCGGCTGACAGCCGCCCAAGTCCGAACGGACACGACTTTCATGGGTGTTCGGCCTGCCTTCCGGGCCGGTTCGCTGTCCCTCCAGGAGCCGGTGGTTCTGCGCGCTCCCTGGCTCGGGGCGCCCCGGGTCACGCCTGCCTTACGGGGGCTGGCATGGGACAGGGCCGTCACTGCAGTGCTCGATTCAGCGCGAGTGCAGCGGACCGCCGCGCTCCGGAACCTGACCCTGTACGGTCAGGCCATCCGGGACGAGGCTCCGGAGGGCACGGATACTCGTGGCCGGCGGCGGGGAGTCCTGGGACTCTCTCCGAAGTATGCCGACCTGGCGCTCGACGGCCAAGTCAGATTGGAGCTCCGGACCGACCGGCTTCGGAACGAGCGCTGCAGTCCTGCCCTGTTGCTCGATCCCAACTCCGGATGCCGCGGCGGGTTCAAGCCGCCCCGACTCGATAATCAGGTGAACCTCCGATCCGGCGGCACGATCGGACGCCGGGTACATGTCAACGTCGACTACGACACCGAGCGGGATTTCAGCGCCAACAACAACATTCAAGTCTACTACCAGGGCCTCGAAGACGAGATCATCCGCCGCATAGAGGTCGGAACCGTCACCTTTCAGCCTCCCCCATCGCGGTTCATCACCGCGGCCATTCCGGCCAATAATTTCGGCGTGAACGCCAGGTTCGACGTCGGCTCGTTTCAGTTCCAGGCGCTGGCCGCCACCCAGAAGGGAAGTCAGGTTGCCGAGCGGGTGTACTCCGTCGGCCAGACCACGAGCCAGCCCCAGGACCGCCAGCTGCGTGATCTGGATTTTGAGACCGGCCGATTCTTCTGGGTGGTCGATCCGACGACAGCCTTGCCCGGTTACCCCGGCATCGACATCCTGAATCTTTCCGCTGCCTCGGTGGCGGCTGCCGACCGCCCGGCGCAGGTCCGAGTCTACCGCTACCGTCCCCCCCAGAACCAGACCGGCGCCGACCCCAATCTCGGCGGCATTACTGCGCTCGGCAGGACGATCGACCCCGCCCAGAGTTTCGGGCCGGTGCGCTGGCAGCTCCTCATTCAGGGCACCGACTACTACCTGGATCCATCCGGCTTGTGGTTCGCGCTTGCCACCAAGCTGGACCAGAACGATTACCTGGCGGTGAGCTATACCACCGCTGGAGGAACCGCCGTCGGAAGCTTCCCGTCGGAAGATCAGGGGCAGGGATCCAGCGACAGTCTGCGGCTGATCGTCGAGCCCAAGCGCGGGCCGGAAGCGGTGACCTTTCGGCACGAAATGCGGCAGATATATCGCGCCGCGGGCGCGGATCTCGACCCCCCCACGCTGCAGGACAACTTGTCGGTCAATCGCTCCGAGCGGCCACAAGCCGGAGGCAGTACCTACCTCGGGCTGCTTGGTCTGGCCGTGCCGACCGATCAAAATGTCTTCGATCGCGAGAACCGGCTCTTCCCCCGCGGCCGCGACCCCGATGCCGCGCAGGTCCTCCGCGAGTCGTATATCGTATTTCCGACCCTGACGCCCTTTGCCGATACCCGGCTCAGCCCGGCGGAGCGGTCCGATTCGCTTTACCGAACCCCGCTTTTCCTGCTGCTGGTACAAGGGCCGCCGACCAAGTTCCAGGTTCGGCTGCGCTACAACTCCACCGGTGCCGGTGACCGCTCCACGCTTAGTCTGGGGGCGCTGCAGATTCGCGAAGACAGCGAGCAGCTTCTGCTGGGAGGAAGACGGCTGGAACGGGGGGTGGACTACACTATCTCCTACGACCTCGGTCAGGTCACCTTTCTCAATCCTGACGCCCTATTCGGAAGCGGAGCGGGGCAGGTCACCGCCCGATTCGAGGAGCAGGGGCTCTTTGCCGTTGCCCCCACGACAATTCTGGGGCTTTCGACGCGCTATTTGCTGGGCGATATGGGCACCATAAATCTAATTGGGATGTACCAGCGGGAGCAGAGCGCGTTCAACCGTCCCCCGCTCGGCTTCGAGGCATCTGCCAATCTGATCGGCGGCATCAACACCGAACTTGGCTTCAAGCCGGCGGGGCTGACCCGCCTGCTCAGCAGCCTGACATCGGCCCCAGCAACCGCGCCTTCGCTGTTCGACATCAACGCAGAGTTCGCCTTCACCAAACCGGATCCCAACCGCTCAGGCCAGGCCTATCTGGAAGAGTTCGAGGCCGAAGCCGGAATTCCGGTTTCGTTGCGCGAGACGGTCTGGGAATTCGGGAGCCGTCCGCAGCAGGCCGACGGCGTCACCGATCTTGTGGGTGGTGCCTTCGAGCCAGACGACGCTGTCGCACTCACCTGGCAGAACCTGGTGCCCGTCGCGGGGGGCTCCCAGGCCCTGGAGCTCCGCCCCGAGGACATCGACACCCTCCTCCAGTTCTCCGGCCGGGCGGAGCGGCTCGAAACCCCCATGTTCCTGACCCTGCATGCCGACACCGCGGGTGGAGTGGTACAGCGGAACAACGCCTCGCGGTGGTCGCAGCCGGCGCGTCCGCTGCGCCCCCGCTGGCGGTCCATGGTCACTTCCCTGAGTCCCACCGGCGTGGACGTCACCCGGGACGAGTATCTCGAGTTCTGGGTGTTCCAACCCCCCGGCAGCCGGACTGCCGAGTCGGCGGGTGTTCGCCTGGTCTTCGACCTCGGCACCGTCAACGAGGACGCGCTCGCGCTGGCCCCGGACAGCATCACCGTCACCGGAAGCGATACCGTCCTCACCGGACGGCAGTACGTGGGGGAGGCCCGTCTCGACACCGAGCGCAGCAGGCTGGACATCTTCGACGCCCAAGTCGACGACTTGGGCATCCTCGGCGACCGGCCGGACCGGTTGGTGGATGGTCTTACCGGTGAGTTGCGGGAGGAGGTGCCGCTGTGTAACCGAATCCTGGGCAACTCGGTGCCCGTCTTCCCCTGGGGTGACCTGAGCGGCCGATGCAGCCGCGGGAACGGGACCCTCGACACCGAGGACCTGAACGGAGACAACGTTCTCAACGCGTCGGGACCGAACGAGAGCGTATTCCGCTACGTGGTGAGCCTCCTTCCGGGCGACAAGTACTTCGTCCGGAACGGGCGACTGCTAAGCGATGGCACCCCGAGCGGATGGGA
>JBKJZM010000316.1:0-16156 GCA_046715295.1 Gemmatimonadales bacterium
CTGCTGCCCGACAGCCTGCCCTATCGCGGAGTCGCTGATTCCAGCGGCCGCTTCTCGCTGGGCCCGCTGCCCCAGGGAGACTACATCGTGAACGGCGTGCTCGACCAGAACACCGACCACCGGCAAGATGCGCGCGAAGCGTACGGCACCGCTCGCGTTGCTCGAGGCAAGTCCGCGGTGGGTGAGCTGTGGGCGTTCGTGCACGACACCAGCGCCCCCCGCATTCAGACGGTCACGGTGGACGACAGCGTGAAAGCGACCGTTACCTTCTCCCAGAAGCTGGATCCCCGCCAGCGCCAGAGCGCCAGAGACGTCACCCTCCGGCTCCTGCCCGATTCGACCCCCGTTGCGGTGGCGTCGATTCTGCCCCAGCCGGTGGACGACAGCATTCACGGGACGCTTTCACCCGCCGAGGACTCCAGCGAGGTCGGGGACTCGGCAGCAAGGACCGATACCACCCGAGCCGGCCGCAGAATCGCACCCGCAGTGCGCGGCCGAGCCGCGCCGGACGCACCCAAGCCAACCCGGCCGCCGTTGTACGACCGCCTGGTCCTGCGGGTCCCGAGGCCGTGGGCTCCCGGCTCCCGTCTGGCGCTCGAGGTGCGCGGCGTGAAGAACGTAACCGGCGTGGCGGGTAACGCCGTTGGTGTCGTCGCCGTTCCTGAGAAGCCCAAAGTGGAGCCGGGGGACAGCGTAAAGGGCCGGCAGCCCGGGGACAGCCTGAGACGCTCGCAACCTCGTGACAGCCTCAGGCGGCGGCAGCCGGGCGACAGCGCCCGACCGGCCAATCCGCGGCGCGCCGCTGCCGATTCGCTCAAGAAGAGGTGACCGACGACCGGCGGCACCTGCCTTCGGTGGATCGCCTCATGCATCAGCCCGCGGTTCAGGAGCTGCTGCACCTTGCCCCCCGTGGGGCCGTGATAGCAGCCGTGCGGGAGTCTCTCGACGCGGCCCGGACCCGGCGCGCAGGGCCGCCGGAGCAGTGGGACGAGGATATCCGCGAGCGCCTGGTGCGGCGAACCGGCGCCGAGTTGCGGCCGGTATTCAACGCCACCGGCGTCGTCCTGCACACCAACCTGGGCCGCGCTCCACTGGCCGACACCGCCATTCGAGCGATGCTGGCGGTGGCTGGAGGCTACAGCAACCTCGAGCTCGATCTTTCCTCCGGTATCCGGGGTAGTCGCAGCGACCATTGTCGAGCGTTGCTTCGGATCGCCACCGGTGCCGAAGACGGCCTCGTGGTGAACAATGCCGCCGGCGCGCTGCTGCTGGCGCTGAACGCGCTGGCCGAGGACCGCGAGGTGCTGATCTCCCGCGGGGAGCTGATCGAGATCGGGGGCTCGTTTCGCATCCCCGACATCATCGCCAAGAGCGGCGCCCGCCTCCGGGAGGTGGGCACCACAAACCGAACCCACCTCCAGGACTACCAGCGGGCACTCGGCGGCGACGTAGCCGCCATCCTCACCGTTCATCGATCCAATTTCGAGCAACGCGGATTCGTGGCGTCGCCCCAGCCGGAGGAGCTCGCCGAGCTCGCGGCCAGCGCGGGGATTCCCTACCTCTACGACATCGGCAGCGGACTGATTCCGGATCTTTCGCCCTGGGGGCTCACCGGCGAGCCCAGGATAGCAGAGGCGCTGGCAGCGGGCGCCGGACTGGTGCTGTTCAGCGGAGATAAACTGCTCGGCGGTCCCCAGGCCGGCTGCCTGGTCGGACGCGGAGAGCTGGTTGCCCGCTGCCGGGACAACCCGATCGCGCGAGCAGTCCGGGCCGACAAGCTGACCTTGGCCGCGCTGGCGGCTACGCTCAGCCTGTATCAGGATCCGGAGGAGGCGGTCAGACTCGTCCCGGTACTCGCAATGTTGACCTTGGACCCGGGCGAGCTGGCCAGTCGGGCCGAGCGGCTGGCGGCGTTGTGCCCCGGGGCAGTGCACGCCGGCACTCTTCCCGGGGAGTCGGCGGTAGGAGGGGGCTCGTTCCCCACCGCCGTGCTGGCGACGACCCTCGTGGCCATCGATGCCGGCTCGCTCGGCCCCGATGGGTTGGCGCTCCGCTTGCGATTGGGCCAGCCGTCGATCGTCGCCCGGATAGCCGGCGATCGGCTGCTGCTCGACCCTCGGACGCTTCCAGAGGACAGTTTCCCGCTCGTCGCGAGCGCCATCGAGCAGGCGCTCGCCTCATGAGGCGGGGCCCCGACTCCCAGGGTCGCCGGGCCGTTTTCCTGGATCGTGACGGCACCATCATCGAAGACGTCGCCTACCTGCGGGACAAGGATCAGGTCCGTCTCCTGCCCGGGGCGGCCAACGCCATCAAGCGGCTGAACGGAGCCGGCTTCCTCGCCATCGTCGTCACCAATCAATCGGGCATTGCCCGCGGGCTGCTCTCCCGGCACGACTATCAGATGAGCGAGCGACGAGTGGACGAGCTCCTCGCACAGGAGGGCGCCAAGCTTGACGCGCACTACTTCTGCCCTCACCTGCCCGAGCTCACCGGACCCTGTGACTGCCGCAAGCCTGGAGCCCTGCTATACCGGCAAGCGGCAGAGCAGTTCCACATCGATCTCGCGCAGAGCTGGTGGGTGGGAGACCGCATGCGTGACGTGCTCCCGGCCGAGTCACTTGGTGGCCGCGGCATTCTGCTGCCCAACGGTACGGGCCAGGCCGAAGCCGGGGATGTCAAGGCGCACCGGTTTCCGGAAGCGAGCGATCTGTCCGGGGCCGTGGAAATGATTCTGAAGGCCGATCCTTCGCTGCGCCCATAGCCAATAGCCCACAGCCTGCAGCCCCCATTAGCTTCCCCCGCCATGACGATGCGCATAGCCGTGGCTATTTCCGGGCGCGGCAGCAATCTGGAGGAGCTGCTTCGCGCTCTCCAGCCTGGTGCGCCCGCCGAAATCGTCCTGGTGGTGAGCGACCGCGGATCGGCAGGAGGTCTGGCCCATGCCCGGAACCGCCAGGTCCCAGCCGTGGTGCTGCCGGACCCGGCCGATGCGGCCACGTGGCTCGAACTGCTGCAAGAGCACCGAATCGATCTGTTGGTGCTGGCGGGCTACCTGAAATTGGTTCCCGCACCGGTGGTGGGGGCGTATCGCGGCCGCATCATCAACACTCACCCGTCCCTCCTTCCCGCGTTTGGTGGCAAGGGCATGTACGGGGAGCGGGTGCACCAGGCGGTACTGGAAAGCGGCGCCCGGGAAACGGGGGTCACGATTCACCTGGTGGATGAGGTCTACGATCGGGGGGCGGTACTGGCCCAGTCACGGATCCCGGTCCTGCGGGACGACACCGCCGAACGGCTCGCCGCCCGGGTGCTGGAACTGGAGCACCGGCTGCTCCCCGCCACGGTACTCGCGGCCGCCGCGGCTGGTCGTCCGGTTCCCTTGGCAGAGTCAGGAGCCCAATCGTGAGAGTGTCATGCCCCGGGCGCTGATCTCGGTTAGCGACAAGCGCGGAGTGGTCGTCTTCGCGCAGGCGCTGGTAGACCTGGGCTGGGAGATCATCTCCACCGGCGGCACGGCCGCGGCTCTTCGCGCCGCCAAGGTGCCGGTGCTGGAAGTGCAGGAGGTTACCGATTTTCCGGAGCTGCTGGACGGGAGAGTCAAGACCCTGCACCCCGCTATACACGCCGCGCTGCTGGCCCGCCGCCACCTGCCGGAGCACATGGCGGCGCTCAAGCGGCATCGGATCGTTCCCATCGATCTGGTGGCGGTAAATCTGTATCCCTTCCAGGCGACGATTGCGCAGGAAGGCGCATCATTGCAGGACGCGCTGGAGAATATCGACGTCGGCGGCCCATCGATGCTGCGGTCGGCAGCGAAGAACCACGAGGCCGTCCTGCCGGTAGTTGACCCGACGGACTACCCCGTGGTGCTCGAGCTGTTGCGGAACGGCGAAATCACCGCGGAGGTCCGGCGTGAGTTCGCCGCCAAGGTGTTTACCCATACCTCCGACTACGACTCCGCGGTTGCCGCCTATCTCACGCCCGGCGAAGAGGAACTTCCCCGCCGGCTGGGGGTGGCCATGGAGAGGGTCCAGGCGCTGCGCTATGGCGAGAACCCCGCACAGCGGGCGGCGCTCTACGTGACCGAAGAGCCTCGCGGCATGCGAGACCTGACCCAGCGCCAGGGTAAGGAGCTGTCGTTCAACAATCTGCTTGACGTGGACGCGGGCATGTGGGCGGTGGCGTGTTGGAGGAACCGTCCGGCGTGCGCCATCATTAAACACACGACGCCCTGCGGCATCGCGGTGGGGCCTTCCGCGCTGGAGGCCTTCCGGAGAGCCCGCGCGACAGACCCCGTCTCCGCCTTCGGGTCGGTGATTGCCTTCAACACGGTGGTCGATACCGCCACCGCCCAAGCCATGAGCGATCTGTTCGTGGAGGTGGTGGTCGCCCCCTCGTTCCATGCCGAGGCGCTGGCCGTGTTCGCGGCCAAGAAGCAGTTGCGGGTGGTTGAGCTGCCCGTGAGTCAAGGCGCGGGGGCGCTCGATTACAAGCGTGTCCGGGGTGGCTTCCTGGTGCAGGATCAGTTCCAGTTCGACCCATCCGAGAAGGGGTGGACGGTGGCTACCAAGCGGCAGCCAACCGAGATGGAGTGGAACGATCTCCGGTTCGCCTGGGCCGCCGTCTCGCCGGTCAAGTCGAACGCCATCCTGCTGGCGCGCAACGAGGCGGCAATCGGCATCGGCGCCGGCCAGATGAGCCGGGTGGACAGTGTCTTCCTGGCGGTGCACAAGGCGCGCCAGCAGGGGCATGAACCGGGAGGCAGCGTGCTCGCCTCCGACGCATTCTTTCCGTTTGCCGATGGCGTCGAGCTCGCCGCCGGCGCGGGTGTGACCGCAATCGTCCAGCCCGGTGGCTCAGTCCGTGACGCCGAGGTGGTGGAAGCGGCCGATCGCCACGACATGGCGATGGTCATGACCGCCAAGCGGCAATTCAGACACTAGCGGTGAGAGGTGAGCAGTGAGCGGTGAGCCGGAACTGAACCCTGTGATTTCTGATCGTCCCCCTTACATCTGGGCGGTGGTGACGGCGGTGGTGGTCTTCGCGATCTATCTCGCGACGCTGGCGCCAACGACGGCCTTCTGGGACACGTCGGAGTACATCGCGGCGGCCAAGGTGCTGGGAATTCCGCATCCCCCGGGCAACCCGCTGTTCGTCATTCTCGCTCACGTGTTCGGACTCCTGCCGCTGGCGGCCTCCTACGCGGTTCGCATCAACCTTTTCGCCGCGGTGACCAGCGCCGCCGCCGCGGGACTGTGGTTCCTGGTGGCCGAGCGATGGCTGCGGGGGATCGTGCCCCATCGCGGGGCCCGGTACGGTGCCGCGTTCGCCGGTATCCTGGTCAGCGCAACATCCTGGACCGTGTGGAACCAGTCCACGGTCAACGAGAAGGTGTACACCCTCTCGCTGCTGTCCATCGCGGTGGTAATGTGGCTGGTGGTGCGCTGGGGGGACGACGAGCCCGGCACCCATCGAAACCGCTGGCTGGTGCTCATTGCCTACGTGATGGCGCTGACGTCCACCAATCACCTGATGGGGGTGCTCGCGCTACCTGCCCTGGCCGTGTACGTCCTCTGGACGGATTGGCGAACGGTGCTGCGCCCCTGGGCAGTAGTGACCTTCTGGGCCCTGCTGCTGGCCGTCACCGGCAAGTGGAGCGACATGTTCCTGGGCGGGGCGCTGCAGATCCCGCTGATCCTGGCCACACTGGCGGTCTTCGGCTACGCGCTGTGGCAGTCACCCAAGGATCCGCTGATCTACCTCGGCCTCACCGCCGTCATCGTGGGTATCTCGCTCAATTATGCCTGGCTCCCGCTTCGCGCCGCGCAGTTCCCGCCGATCAACGAAGGCGAGCCGGTCGGCTTCTTGAGCCAGGCACATCAGGACCTGCTGAATCGGGTGCAGTACGGCAAGCCACCGCTCTCTGAGCGGCAGGCGACCTTCACCGCCCAGCTGGCCAACTTCTGGCAATACTACTCCTGGCAGTTCGCCAAGGACTGGGATCGATTCGCCGCAATCGCGACGGCGGTGTTCACCGTTCTGGGGCTGAGCGGGCTCTGGGCCCTCTGGAAGAGCGATCGCCGCGCGGGACTTGCCGCGCTCGCCCTGCTCGGCACGCTGTCGCTGGGGCTGGTGTATTACATGAACTTCAAGTACGGGTACTCCCAATTCCCCGGCGAAGAAGCTCTGCCTCGCGAAGTCCGCGAGCGTGACTACTTCTTCATCGGGTCCTTCGCGGTATTCGGCGTGTTCGTTGCTCTGGGACTCGGGGCGCTCATGCGCGCCATCGTGGAGTTCCTCCGCGATGCGGGCACACTTACCAGCCGCTGGGCAGCCGCCAGTCTGGTGCTCGCCCTGGCACTCATTCCGCTTTTCGGCAACAGGCTCACCGCCAGCCGGGCGCATGAAACCCTGCCGCGTGACTTTGCCCACGACATCCTCGAATCGGTCGAGCCCTACGGCATTCTGATCACGGCGGGCGACAACGACACCTTCCCGCTCTGGTACGCCCAGGAGGTGGAGGGTATCCGACGCGACGTGACCCTGGCTAACCTGTCGCTGATGAATACCCGCTGGCACCTGCGACAGCTCCAGCGGCGTCCGACACCGCGGTTCGACGCGGCTGAAGCGGCCGCGCTCTGGAGGCCGCGCCCGGCGGAAACCGGTGTGCCGCTGACTGATTCCACCCGGGGCACCAAGCCCGCGCGGCCGGGCTGGACCTATCCCACGGAGCCGGTCTTCAGCCTGAGCGCCCGTCAGCTGGACAGCCTGCCCGAGGTGATGCAGGTGCCGGCCAACGGGGGCGTCGCGTTCGACAGCCTGAAGATCGCGTTCGGGCAGGACTACCTCATGCTACAGGATCTTGCCACGGTCTTTCTGATCCGCGACAACATGGGGAAGCGGCCGATCTTCTTCAGCTGGAGCGACGGCGGCTACCCCGATCAGACTCTCGGGTTGAGCCCCTATCTGGTGTCCCAGGGGTTCGTGCGGAAGCTGATGCCCGTGCCGGTCGTCGCCAACGACTCGATCGTACTCAGCCCCAGCCTCGGGTTTCTCGACCTGCCTCGAACCGAGAGACTGCTGTGGGACGTGTACCATTGGCCCGCGGCCACACGCAATCGGCCCCGAGGCTGGGTTGACCGGCCATCGGGGTCGATTCTTCAATTGTACGCGGTGGTGTACGGTGGAGCGGCGAGAGCCTTTGCCAGTGCGGGTCAAAACGCGCTGGCCGCGCGCGCGGATTCAGTTGCCCGTGAGGTGACCCAGAACCTTAGCGGCTCACCCTTCTAACTAATCGATATCGCGCGGCCTCACCAGAGCGACGTTGAGCCCGGCAGACCCACCGTTCCAGCTCGCCCATGTCAGCGGACAGCCAACACCGAACGGTGGATCGGGATGACCGGTACGCTCAAGAAGGTCGTGCAGCATCTCGTGCCTCACCACCATCTCGTCCATGACCCAATCGCTCGCGAGGAAGATCTGGTGATTGGTGCGCCAATGCCCCGCGCACTGGCCGCTGGAGCACGGAAAGCTGCGCCCTTCTATGACGGACCAGCGCAGCCGGTCGAAGTCGCCGGTACGGCCGGAGCACAGTTCGGTCTTGGCGAACCATTCGCGATAGATAGGCGGCGGATCGATCGGCACGTCCCCTTCGGGATCAAAGCCGCATCCGGTCAGCCCGAGCAGTAGTCCGGCCGCCCAGACCAGGCGGGCCGGAGCCGATCTCCGTCCCATACTTCCTCCGACAGCCAGTGAACCCGTGTGCTCTACAGGGGGGTCATCTCTGGTATCGGCATCAGGACGAAGAGACTGAAGCGGCGGGAGCATCCAGCACCTCACGCAGCTTCTGCGCGAGCGCTTCCGGAGTGAATGGTTTTTGAATGAACGCCGTACCGGGGTCCAGGGTCCCGTGGTTGACGATGGAGCCATCGGTGTACCCGGACATGTAGAGCACCCGAAGGTCGGTCGAGGAGCGCACCAGGCGCTCGGCTAGTTTTCGTCCGCTCATTCTCGGGAGCACCACATCGGTAAGCAGCAGATGGATCGACGCGGGGTGCTGCTCCGCGATGAGCAGCGCCTCCCCTGCGTTCTCAGCTTCGAGCACCGTGTATCCGTAGGTCCGCAGCACCCGGCAGGTGAGCACGCGAACACTTTCCTCGTCCTCGACCACCAGCACCGTTTCGTTGCCGCGCACAGTGGCTGGTCTGGCCAGGACCGGTACCTCGGTTGGGCCAGGGGCCATCACTCTCGGCAGATAGATCTTGAACGTGGTCCCCCGCTCCGGCTCGCTGTATACGTAGATGGTGCCGCCGCTCTGCTTGATGATGCCGTAGACCGTGGAAAGGCCCAGGCCGGTACCCTTGCCCCGCTCCTTGGTGGTGAAGAAGGGCTCGAAGATCCTCGCCTGGGTGTCGGGGCTCATCCCGATGCCGGTATCGGTCACCGCCAGCATGATGAAGTCGCCCTCGGTGGCGCCCGGATGCTGGCTGGCGTAGGTGCGGTCCAGACTGACGTTCCGCGTCTCCAGGGTCAGCTTGCCGCCGCCCGGCATCGCGTCGCGGGCGTTGACCGCCAGGTTAATGATGACCTGCTCGATCTGCCCCCGATCTGCCCGGACCACGCCGAGTCCCGTGTCCGGAAGAATCGCCAGTTCGATGTGCTCGCCCAGCAGGCGGCCGACCATCCGCATTGTATCCGACAGCACGGCGTTGAGGTCGAGCAGTGTGGGCTGCAGCATCTGCCGCCGGCTGAATGCCAGCAATTGCTGGGTGAGCTCGGTGGCTCGGGCGGCGGCGTGGTCGATCTCCAGCAGATCTTCGTGCTTCTGATCTCCCGACGGAACCGCCTTTAGCAGGAGGCTGGTGTAGCCGATGATGGCGGTCAGCAGGTTGTTGAAGTCGTGCGCCACCCCGCCGGCCAGTTGTCCGACCGCCTCCATCTTCTGGGCCTGCCGCAGCTGGCTCTCGAGCTTCTTGCGCTCGGTCAGGTCCGCCGCGAGCACCATCACGCCGCGCACCTCGGACAACCCGCCATAGAGCGGAGCGAGGGCAAGGCTCAAGGTGACCGGTCTCCCGTCCCGACGCTGCCATTGCGTCTCGAGATCGATGAACGATTGCCCCTCCAGCACGGCCTGATGATGCTCGCGGAATTCCCGCAGCTCGTCAGGGGTGATGGCGGGCAGCAGGTGCCCCAGTACCTCCGACGCGCGCCAGCCGAACATCCGCTCGGCTGCCGCATTCCAGCTGGTAACCTTGCCGGCGGGATCGAATGCGAAGATGGCAAGAGGAGAGGCCTGGATCAGGGCCGATAGCGTATCGCTGGCGTTCAGCAGCGCGGTCTCGGCACGGCGACGCTGGGTGATGTCGGTGAGGCTCGCGATCGCCTCCACGAGCTGTCCGGTTGCGGGATCGAAGACCGGAACCGCGTCCACCAGGCACCATCGCTCCGAAGGTGTTCCGGTACGCACGCCATGCACCACACCGCGAACCGGCAGTCCGGTCCGCCGCGCATGGCTGAGCGGGTGAGCATCACCCTCCGCCGAGCTGCCGTCCTCGTGTACCACCCGGTGATCGGCGCCGGGAGAGCCGGCCAGGACGACGTCGGTTGTGCCGAGCAGCTCCCGGGCGGCCTGGTTCGCGTGCACCACTTTGCCGGCGGCGTCTTGCACGATGATCCCGCATGACAGCGCGTCGTAGAACCGCCGCAGGCGCTCGGTTTCGTGGGCTCGTCCGCGGAGCCACCGCTGCAGGGCCCAGACCACGAGCCCAAGCCCGACGATGCCCAGAAGGGTCAGGGCAACGACGGCGGTCACCCGGCGGCCATGTGGGCGTATCGGCGGATGCAAGCCGCAAACGGCAACAGCAGACGGATTTCCCGGGAATGGACGCTGTGAATGGCGGCGGGCGAGCCGCTGCTCTCCCGGGTCGGTGAGAGGGGAAGCGGTCTCTGACTGATGCGTGCTAAGTTATGCGATAGAAACGAGGTAGGGTCCGACACCTCGACGGGTTGGGAGGTCGGCAGCGGATTCTGTGTCGGGTGGAGGTGCATGCCAGCCTTGCCCGCCAGGAGTAAATGGTCGAATCATGGAGGATGATCGAGCGGAGGAGGGCAAGATGTGAGCCTCATGGGCCACGAGCACGAGATGAAGCAATCGGGATGGGGGTCAGTCGAGGAGGGGGATGTCCGTTGGTGCGAGTCAGAAACGACGCGAACCCGCTTGCGCAACCACCTATACCATAAGACGTTTGAGGGAAGGCGTGGTGGCAGAGTGGTTGAATGCAGCGGTCTTGAAAACCGCCGAACGGGGAACCGTTCCGTGAGTTCGAATCTCACCCACGCCGTTGACGTTCAGAGGTGCCCAGCCGGGGGTCTCCTCGGTCCCCGCGGAGGCGCAGTGCGGGTCTCCGACGGCCTCGAAGAACCACACTCACCAGCGAAGAAGTCGCACTCAGCCGAGAAGAACTTGCACTCTGGTCCTCCCCTCTTGGCTACCTCATGACCCCAAAACTCTTCCACTCCGCCCGAATCGCCACCGCCATGGCCGGGTCCAGGATGATGTCCCGATAGAATTCAGCCGCCACCCCGCCCTCGGGCATGCCCAGCCGCCGGCGCGCCTCCGCTACCGGCAGGGCCCACAGCTCCTCTACCGGGATCTCGAACAGGTTGGTCAGGCGAGACCGTCGGGCATAGTCGTAGGCCCGGTTGAAGACGCCGAGCGCGATGCCGCGACCAACCTGGCGGAAGGAGGCAATCCGCCGGGCACATTCCACGAACGCTCCGCCATAGAACAGCACCCAGCCCACCGCCCTGGGTACCCCTCTCGAGCCGAAATAGAGTCCCTGCTCCGCCGCCTCGCCGGCGAGCAGTACCAGCGGCGGCTCATCGTGGGTGAACGTCGTGCCGGTCAGCACGTGCGATGCGTCGTGGACCAGGTAGATCTGCTCCGGGGCCCGGGAGCCGTTGATCAGCTTGCGAAAGAGCTTGAGGAAATGGGGCCTGGCCGGGACCGGCAGCCCCACGTAGCCGTTCACGTCGCGGAACCGCGCGATGGCGTCACCCAGCGTCATGGACTCGCGATCCCGCTCCCAGTCGTAGGAGGAAAGCAGGAGCGCGGCCCCGGTGCTCCCGCCCGCTTCCGGGCCCGAAATGGACGCAGCGGGAAACTGAAGCCCTGAGCTCACGAGGCCCTCCGGGACAACGCCGCCACCCCCGGCTCGGCCAGCCGGTCGGCGAGCTCGATCTCGAGATCGGTCTCGGAGCGCCGGCTGATGTAGCGCCGGTACCAGACCTCCGCGCTCAGCAGCAGCCAGATCCTGTTGCCATGGTCGTAGCGCCGGGCGAGATGCTCGTCCACGATCTGCTTCACCCGCTCGCCCCGGAGATAGCCGTCACGAACCAGCTCGCTCTGGTGCAGCAGCCGAGGAGCCAGCGCCCGGACCTCGCCCTCCAGGATGTACATCAAGGGTGAGGCAAAACCCTGTTTCTTCCGGGCAAGAACTTCCGGTGGCAGGTAGCGCTCACCCAGCCGGCGCTCAAGGTAGCGCAATCGCCGACCCTTGATCTTCATGGAGGTCGGAACCCTGGCCATGAACTCGGCGAAGCGCGGATCCAGGAAGGGAGAGCGGGACTCGAGGCTGTAGGCCATCGTTGCCCGGTCGAGGATGGTGAGCGACTGGCCCGGGAGGCGCGACATCGAATCGACGTACATCATCCGGTCCATCGGCGCCTCGGCATTCGGTGCCGCGTAAAGATCGAGCAGGCACGCATCCGGCCGGGTGCCGAGCAGCTGGTCACGGAAGCCGGGCGTGTAGAGCTCGCTTCGGTGCGCCTCGTTGAACCAGAAGAATTGGAGGCTCTCGGAATACCGCTCCCCCCCGGTCTTCCGGGCCATCAAGTCGACCCAGCGGAGCTTGTGAGTGAAGCTCTTGAAGGTGAACTGATCGGGCAGCCGCCGTAGCACCTGGCTGGCCACCACGTTCCGGATAGCCTCCGGCACCGCCCGGTAACCGTCGAGCCAGCGATCGGCGGCGTAGCGGTCGTAGCCGCCGAACAGCTCGTCTCCTCCGTCTCCACCCAGCACGACCTTCACGTGGCGGGCCGTCATTTTGGCCAGGTGCAGAAGACAGATGGAGAGCGGGTCGGCCGGCTCATCCAGCGCCGACACCAGCCGCGGGAGATCGTTCACTACGCTGGGGGTGACCTCCTCGGCGAAATGACGGGTCCCGTAGCGGGCCGCCACGGCCGCGGCATACGGCAGCTCGTTGAGGTCTCGATAGGGAATGCCCATCGAAAACGTCCGGAGCTCGGAGCCCAGCGTTCGCGCAGCATACGAGGCGATCAAGGTGGAATCCAGGCCGCCGCTCAGGAACGCGCCAACCGGCACGTCGCTCAGCAGGTGCAGCTTTACCGTCTCCGCCAGCAGCTGGTCGATCCGCTCCAGGGTCTCGGCCTCCGAGTAGCTCCACTTGGGCCCGTAACTCAGATCCCAGTACCGCTCGATGCGGCCGCGGCCGTTCTCCCAAACCATGTAGTGCGCCGGTGGCAACGCGCGCACGCGGGAGAAAAATGTCTCCGGCGGGTGGACGAACCGCATGGTGAGGTATTGATCGAGTGCCCGGGGCGAGAGCTCGGCCAGAGAGGGGTCGTCCGCCAGGAGCGCCTTGATCTCGGAGGCAAAGGTGATCGTGCCACTCGCCTCGGTATAGAAGAGCGGCTTCTGGCCGAAGTGGTCACGCGCCAGGAGCAGCCGCTGACGGGTTCGATCCCAGATGGCGAAGGCGAACATGCCGCGCAGGCGCGCGACCATTTTCTCGCCCTCGTCCTCATAGAGGTGCACCAGAACCTCGGTGTCGCTGCGGGTGCTGAATTTGTGTCCTTTCGCCACCAGCTCGGCGTACAAGCTCTCGTAGTTGTAGAGCTCGCCGTTGAACACCACGACTACGGTGCCGTCTTCGTTGGCCAGCGGCTGGTGCCCCCCCGCCAGGTCGATGATGCTGAGCCGGCGCATGCCGAGCCCGAGGCCGCCTTCCACGAAGGTGCCCCAGTCGTCGGGTCCGCGGTGCGCGATGGCGTCGCACATCACCCGGATTTCCGCCTCGCTAACCCGCGCCGAGCCTGCCTTACCTGCTATGCCGCACATGTCAGGCTGCCTTCTTCCTGCCCCAGGCCACCATCATGTAGCCGGCCGAGAACGGGATCAGGTTGTCGAGCATGGTCCAGGCCCGCAGGGCGGGATAGACCGCGGAGTACAGCTTATAGGCCGTGCCCACCTTGTTCAGCGCCTCGGCCGACATCGGCGCCGTGTCGCCATGGAAGTCCTGCTGCTCGGTGTTCTTTCCCTTCATGGATTTCTTGTGGTACGCGTAGTTGAGCAGGTCCTCGATCGACTCGGTGAAAAAGCGGCAGTAATCGTCGACCCCAGCCACGGTGAGCCCGTGGCGCTCCATGATGGCACGGGTGGCCGCGGGCGGGTACCCGTCCCGGGCGTGCCCGAACCCCTCGGTGTCGGCGGTAAAGCCCAACAATTTCTTGAGGGCAAAACCCGGCCGCCCGGTCTCGCCCTTGGGCGCCATGAACAGGAAGTCGCCACCTGGCTTCAACACCCGTACCATCTCGTGGAAGAAGGTATCGTCGTCCTCGATGTGCTCCAGAAAGTTGATGGCCGCCACCACGTCGAACGACGCGGTGCGAAACGGGAGCTCGGCATCGCTGGTCTGGAGCACGCGGTCGCCCACCAGCTGCTTGGCCGACCGGACGTGGTCCCGCTCGAAGTCGGTGCTCACCCAGGTACCGCCGCGCTCGCGGAGGAAGTGCGACGTCAGGCCGGTGCCGCAGCCCACCTCCAGGCACAGGCGCCCCGCGGCCGGCGGCAGGTGCCGCATCAACGCGTTCACCGTGAGCTTCTTCTTCAACGAGCGTCGGTACAGCTGTAGCTGCCATGGTTCAGTCAATGGTGATCTCCCCGCTTCTCTGGTAGTCCTCGAACGTCCGGCGAATCCCCTCCCGTAAATCTATCTTGGGCTCCCAGCCAAGCACCCGGCGGGCCCTGGACGTGTCAAACTCCGAATCGCTATGGAAGAAATCCATCCGCCGCCGATAGATCGGCGGGTCGATTGCCAGCGAGGCACAAACATCTTCCACCACCGCGGCCAGCGCGAGCATCGGGGCCAGCGGAAGCCGGATTCCATATCGGGCGCTGCCGGTGGCCGCGGTGACCTCGTCGAGCAGCTCGCGCAGGGTGCACGCCCGCGGCCCGGCCACGATGAGTCCTTGGCCCACGGCCTCGGCACGCTCGCAGGCCTTGAAAAAAGCGGAGACCACATCGTCTACGTACACCATGTGACGGCGGCCCTCCCCCGAGCCGAAGAGCGGAAACCGGCCGGCGCTCACTCCCTTGAACATTTTGAGCAGGCGCTGATCGCGGGGACCGTAGACGTCGGCCGGTCGGAGGACGACGGCCGGCAGCCCGCAGTTCTCGGCGAAGTCTCGCACCAGGCTCTCCGCCGTGACCTTGGTCCGCTCATAAATGTTGCCGGGCGAGAGCCGGGACTCCTCCCTGGTGACGCCGGGCGCGCGGTGCCCGTAGATCCCGATGGTACTGCAGTACACAAAGCGCTCGACCCGCTCGGCCGTGGCCGCCTGGAGCAGCTGCCGGGTGCCGTCGAGGTTAATCGATTCGAAGAACTCGTCGCTCTTACCGCCCTCTCGCATGGCCACGGCGAGGTGGAAGATGTGCGTCGCTCCCCGCGCGGCCCGGCGGCAGAGATCGGCATCAGTGATGCTTCCCGAGAGCACCTCGGCCCCCATGCCGGCCAACAGCTCTGCGTTGGCCTGTTCCTCGGGCCGACCGGTGAGACCCAGTACGACGACCTCGGCCCCGCGCCGTCGCCCCTCTTCGGCAAGGTGCGACCCGATGAACCCGGTTCCACCAGTCACCAGGAGCCTCATCCGAACCGCTTCGCCAGCGCGGCGACGATGCGGCCGCTCGCCTGTCCGTCGCCGTAGGGGTTCACCGCGTTGGCCATGCGCTCGTAGGCCGCGCGTGACGTGAGCAGCTCGCTGGCAACGCTCACGATCCGGTCGCGGTCGGTTCCCACCACAACTGCGGTTCCGGCTTCAACGCCCTCCGGGCGCTCGGTCACTTCGCGGAGCACCAGGACCGGCTTGCCCAGTGATGGCGCTTCCTCCTGGACACCACCGCTGTCGGTGAGCACCAGGTAGGCACGGTTCATCAGGTGCACGAACTCCAGGTAGTCGACCGGCTCGATCAGGTGCATCCCCGGCACGTCGCAGAGGAGGCGCTCGACCGTCGCCTTGACCTCGGGGTTGGGGTGCACCGGCAGCACGAACTGCAGATCGGGGAAGCGCGTGGCCAGCGCACGGATGGCGGCACAGGTGGATTGCAGTGGCGCTCCGAAGCTCTCTCGCCGATGCGTGGTGACGAGCACCAGCCGGCGCGCCGGGTCGAGCGAGCCGAGTTGCGGGGAACGGAAGCTGTAGTCGGGCTGGACCGTCCGGAGGAGCGCGTCGATGACCGTGTTGCCGGTGAGGTGCACGTCGGACTCCGCCACTCCCTCCTTCAAAAGCGCCGCGCGCGCCTGCGCCGTGGGGGCGAAGTGAATCGAGGCGAGACGGGAGGTCAGTACCCGGTTCATCTCCTCGGGAAAGGGCTGATACCGGTCGCCGGTGCGGAGCCCGGCTTCGACGTGCCCCGACGGGATTCGCTCGAGGTAGGCGGCGAAGGCCGCCGCGAAGCTGGTCATGGTGTCGCCCTGGACCAGCAGGACGTCGGGGCGGATCTGCCGCAACAACGGCGGCAGCCGGTCCAGCACCCGGGCAGTGACACCAGCGGGCGATTGCCCGGGGACCATCAGGTCGAGATCGTGATCCGCGTGCAGCCCGAAGACATCGAGTACCTGATCCAGCATCGCTCGATGCTGGGCCGAGACACAGACGACGCTCTCGAAACGATCGGGCGCATTCTGCAACGCCTGAACCACCGGCGCCATCTTGATCGCCTCCGGGCGGGTGCCGAAGACGCTGAGAACGCGGATCATTGCCTGGGCGCGACCGCCCCCAACCGCTCGGCAAGGGTCTGCATGGTGACGAAGCGAAACCCGCGCTCGAGCACGGTGGCAAAGACCTGGCGCAGGATGCG
>JBKJZM010000317.1:0-5280 GCA_046715295.1 Gemmatimonadales bacterium
GCGCCGCTGGTTTGAGATTGAAGGCGAGTCCAATCCGAACTGCCAAAGGCTTCCTCTACAAAAAAGGCCGTCTGCGAGAGACGAGCCGAGACGAGTACCTTCGATTGATGCATCTAAGGTAAGAAAAGTGGTGGGGACACACAATAGTTTTTTGGAGAAAAGTCGGAACGAGTTTTCGAGGAGCTTGGAGCCGGGAGCTTGAAGCCGGGAGCTCTTTTGGCTGATTTAGAAGCTCCGATGAACAATATTCTCCTCATCCTGAGTGCAGCGAAGGACCTACTCGAGGACTCCACTCTCTCCTCACAGCTCCCAGCTCACACCTTATGAAATCCCACTCTTCCGGCCTCGTTCCCCTCTGTCGTTTGGTAAATCTCGAAGTCCCGGAACAGCGCCGGTGCCTCCTGCTGGAGAACACGGAGGCAGGCGACCGCCATCCGCCGAATCTCCAACTCGGCCCCTTCGCCGAGGCGGAGCTCCAGCATGGTGCGCCAGGCCCGGACATTGGCGCTGACCACGATCTTCACTTCGGTGGCGTTGGGAAGGACGCTGCGAGCGGCCTCGCGGGCCATCTTCCGGCGCTGGATCTTGTCTTCCACCCACTCGTAGCGGGTCATCAGCCGTTCCACCGATGCCACGTAGGCGGCCTGCGCCGCCTGGACCTGATCGGTCCACTGCGCCTCGAGCTCCGCGTCGCCGGCGATGGCGGGCGGCATCACGAATGCCGCGTGGGACTCGTCCACGTAGCGCTGCGAGAGCTGGGAGAAGCCCCAGCCGGCCCGGTGGCGGACCAGCTCGTGGCTACAGGAGCGGGAGATGCCCTCGATGAGCATGACATAGGTGGCATGCTCGAAGACCGAGCCGTGGCCCTGGCGCAGAATGTTCTGCAGGTATTCGGCGGTGGTCCGTCCGGCGGGGTTGTGCTGGCTCATATAACACAGCCGCCCCGCGAATTCGGCGATCCGCTCTCCATCGCTCGATTCCCCCTTCCATTGTACTGGCAGGTGGGCCGGCTCGAGGAACTGGGGCCGGACAATCAGGGTGACACGGGGGGAGCGGAGGATTTCCATGGGAGCTGGGAGCTAAGAGTCGGGAGCTAGGAGGCGAGTCGAGCGGAAATTGTACCCTCATCCGAAACAAAGTGACATCCCAGACTACATCCCAGCTCCGAGCTCACCCGCCAGCTCCAACCGGCACCGCCCATACCCACCGGTCAGCTCGATCTCGCGGAGTCCTCGCTGGACATCGGCTGGTATGGGCACGGCGCTGGATCCAACCTTCAGCCGTCCGATGGGCGGCTCGCCGGACGGAAGGATAATCCCGGGATTGAATATTCCGAGGGGATCGAATGCCCGCTTGATCAAACGGAACAGCTCAAGGATCTCGGGGCCAAAGAGATCCGGGAGAGCTCCGGCCCGGAGCCGGCCGTCCCCGTGCTCGCCGCTGGGCGTGCCGCCCAGCCGGATGACGGTGGCCGTCACCTCGTGGAACAGGCTGGAGACAGCCGTTTCCCATCCCGTGCGCGCGAGCTCGGGTAGCAAGTTCACGTGCAGGTGGCCGTCGCCGGCGTGGCCGAACATCACCACCGGGAGGTCGTGCTCGGCCGCGGACCGTCGCACCGCCGCGATGTACTCGCCCATCCGCTCCACCGGAACGCACCCGTCCTCGATCACCTGGAGCGAGCGCCGGCTGTCCGGCAGCCCGGCCAGTAGGGGGCTCGCCGCATGGCGGATGGCCCAGAGCTGCTCGGCTTCGAGAGGCGAGTACGCCGTGTCGACGCTGGTGGCCCAACCGGCAACCGCATCCGACGCGAGACGGAGAGCCTGGCGCAGCGCCTCGGAGTCGTTTCGCTCCAGCTCGACCAATACGATGGCCTCGGTCTTGGTACCGAGTCCCGCGCCCGCCAGCATGTCGGTGCCGAGGAGATCGAGAAAGGATCGATCCAGCAATTCCAGAGCGGATGGCTGGTACCGGCTCAGGGCGCCGACCACGTCGCCCAGATGCTGGAGCGAGGACAGCTGTACCCGGAGCCCGGCACGGAAGGCAGGCACGTCGTCCAGGCGCCACTCGATCTCGGTTACGATGCCGAGCGTGCCCTCCGCCCCGATGATGAGATCCAGGACGTCGCCCGAGGCGAGGTAGGCATCGAGGGCGTAGCCCGACGAATTTTTCCGGGTTCGGGGAAAGCGATCGGTGATGAGCCTGAACGCAGCCTGGATCCGGGGCGCCGCATCGCCCCCGAAACGATCCAGCACCTGCGCATGATCCTGGCCGTCCACCCATGGGCGGGTACCCGCTCCACGCGACAGCTTTAGCGATTCTCCCTCGGCCGTCACCAGCGTGAGCGCCTCGACCCACCCGCGCACGCTGCCGTAGCGGACCGACCTGGCGCCGGCGGCGTTGGTGGAAACCATTCCGCCGAGGGTGGCCCACCTGGCACTCGACGGGTCGGGAGGCAGGCGGAGACCGTAGGGCGCGGCGGCTGAGCTGAGCTCGGCGAGCGTCACCGCCGCGCTGGTGACGGCCCGGCGGCGCGGGGCGTCGACTTCGAGCCGTCGCTCCGCTATCCCGGTGAGGTCCACCAGGACGCCGTCGCCCACGTTGCCGCCGCCCATGGCGCTACCCGCGCCGCGGGGAACCAGCGGAATGCGGTGCTCGGCCGCCCACGCGATCAGGCTCTTCAGGTCGTCGATGTCGGCAGGCCGGCAAATCGCTTGCGGCAGGATGCGGTAGATGCCGGCGCCCTCGGCATAGGCGGCCCGGGCCCTCGCGTCGGTTCGGTAGACGCCCCGGACAGGCGGAGGAGGCAGCATGGGCCAAAGATAAGTATCTTCACCTCCTATGACCGAGGGACCCCGCGCTCAACTCATCCATATAGATGTCGATCGCCGTCTGGGTCACGAATGGGACGAGTGGGATGGTCGCCCGCTCCCCAATCAGGGCAACTACGACTCCCCTCCCGCGCTCTTCTTCGCCTGGTCCGCCATCGCGCTCGCCGTCGGGCTCGGACTCGCGGCGCTTGGGCTCTTCCTGCTGGCTCCCCGGCTGGTAGGCGTCCACCAATCCGCTCCCGCCGTGCTCTGGGGCGCGCTGCTCGTGACCGGTGGGCTGCTCTGGGCCTGGTGGGGCGTCCTCTTTCTATCGTATGAGATGGGCCGCCCGCTCCTGCCCGAGAGACTGGCGGAGCGAGGGCCGTTTCTCCGGCTGATGCGGCTCACGTCCCGGATCGCGGACCGGTTCGGCCGGCGCGACTGGGTGGAGAATGCGGCGGTGAAGGTCTACAACGGACTGGCGATGATGCGCGGGCGAAAAGTCGGCCAGGGAGAGCTGCTCGTGCTCATCCCGCGCTGTCTTTCCAAGGTGACGCTGGACGGCGTACTCGGTGTAGCGGGTCGCTACGGCGTGCCCGTCTTCGTTGCCACCCGAGGCCAGCTGGCGCGGCGCGTAATCCGGGAGCGCCGGCCGCAGGCCGTGGTAGCGGTGGCCTGCGAGCGCGACATGGTGAGCGGCTTGCACGACGTGGCGGGGAAGATTCCGGTGCTTGGGCTGACCATGACCCTGCCGTCCGGTCCCTGCAAGGACGCGACGGTGGATCTTGCCCAGCTGGAGGAATGGGTCCGGGCCTACGTTACTCCCTAGCAGCCTCGGGCGGCTGAGCCTGAGGCAGTGGCGGCCCCCCGAAACGATCAACCAGCCGTTGTAAGGCGGCCTCGACCTTCCTGGCCACGGGATGGTCCCCGCTAACCTCCTGCTCCAGCTCCCGGTAAGGCAAAGAAGGGTCGACTTGGGGTCGGTAGAGCGTCTCGACGGTGAGTTGGGAGCTGCCCGGCCGTGCCGGATCCGCCCAGGCTCGAATCCGAACGACCGCGGGTCCGACCGCACGCCGTTGGCCGATCGGCCGTCCGGTCTTGGCCTCGAACCATGGGGTCTCGATGTAGCCGTCCCGAAGCCGGACCTTTTGGGTGGGAATCGAGTCTGCATTCAGCGCCTCCGCCAGCCGGCGGGTGGCCATCGGCACCGGCAAGCGGACCTCCCTCCCTGTGGCCTCGGGCAGGGGAGGAAAAGGCGGACGGGTGGTGGTCGGCTGGCACGCCGCGGCGCCTACCGTGAGCCACACCAGACGAAGCGAGAGGCGCACCGTCAGTGAGTGTGCGGCGGGGCTCCCGCCGAGTCGACATGATCGCGGACCCCTGAAGAAGCCGATGTATCCGGAGTAACGGCCGGGTGTTCCTCACCGGCGTCATGACGGTGGTTGTCTTCGGTCCTTTCCTGGACCTCTCGCAGCAACACCTCGGTGGGGATCCCCGCCGCGTGCTCGAATACCAGCTTACCTCCGTAGAATCCGGTGGCCAGCAGAAACCCAACCCCTCCGAGCGAGACAACCAGGCTGAGTGCCCGCTCCGTCGCGCCCATCCGGCTCTCCCGCACGATCCGCCACAGGGTGAGCACGCCGAAGACGCCGAGGGTGATGAACCCGAGCAGCTCATGGGTCTCCATAACACGATGAACCGCCTCGCCGTGCGAGATGTGTTCCTCTGCTTGGAGTCCGGAGAGAACCGCCACCGCGCCGCCGACGGCGCCCACCAGCATGGTCCAGACGCCGATCTGCCGGAAGGACTGCCGTTTGGTGACAACCGCCACCAGGTCGAACAGGACGGTCACGAGGAGGAGGGCAACCGGCAGGTCGTTCAGGGCGGCGTGGAGGCGGGGCCAGTCGTAGCCGAGCATTTGGTCTCCCAACTAAATAGGTCTAGTCCAGGTCCGCCGGGATCGGCGGCTCGGCCGAGTAATCATAAAACCCTCGGCCGCTTTTCTTGCCATGGTGTCCCGCGGCAACCATCCGCCGGAGCACGGGCGGAGCGCCATAGCGCTCTTCGCGGTAGGCATCCAGCATGATGTCACCGATCCGGACCACGGTGTCCAGGCCGATGTAGTCGAGCAGAGAAAGGGGCCCCATGGGATGTCCGCACCCCAGCTGCATGGCTCGGTCGATATCAGGGGTCGACGCTGCACCCCGCTCCAGCGCCCGTACTGCGTCCATGAGGTACGGAACCAGCAGCAAGTTGACGATAAAGCCGGGCCGGTCCACCGCCGCAACCGGCTCCTTCCCCAGCGCCCTGGCAAAGGCAAACGCACGGTCGAACGTATCCCCGGTAGTCGTGCTGGTGCGGACCACCTCGACCAGCGGCATCAGCGGAACCGGGTTGAAGAAGTGGAGGCCAACGAAGCGGTCCGCCCGGGTGGTGGAGTCAGCCATCGATGAGATGGTGAGGCTGGAGGTGT
>JBKJZM010000318.1:0-7925 GCA_046715295.1 Gemmatimonadales bacterium
CCCATACTCAGCGGAATGACCAGCGAGCGTATTCCTGCCGCGTGGCTGGGATCCACGATCACTGGAAGGTGGGTGTGCTCCCGCACCAGAGCCACCGCGTTCAGGTCGAGGGTGTGCCGGGTAGCCCGCTCGAAGGTACGGATGCCCCGCTCGCAGAGGACCACGCTCGGATTGCCTTCCGCCAGGACGTACTCGGCCGCCATCAGCCACTCCTCGAACGTCGCCCCGGCACCCCGCTTGAGCAGGATCGGTTTGCCGCTCCGGCTCGCCGCCCGCAGCAGGCTGAAGTTCTGCATGTTCCGGGCGCCGATCTGAAGCATGTCGGCAAAATGCGCGACCACCGGGACTTCCTCCCAGCTCAGCACCTCGGTGACCACCGGCAGCCCGGTCTTTTCCCGGGCATCGGCCAGGTACCGAAGGCCTTTGACCCCCAAGCCCTGGAAGTCATACGGCGAGGTCCGAGGCTTGTACGCGCCCCCCCGCAGCATGTCGGCCCCAGCCTGAGCGACCGCTACCGCCGTTTCAAGAATCATGGCCTCACTTTCCACCGAGCAGGGTCCCGCAATCAGGACCGGCTCGGCCCCGCCGAATTGCAGACCTCGAACCTGCACCACGGTTCCCTCTGGATGACGGCGGCGGTCCACCAGCGGGATGGACGGTTTCTCGATCCGGTGCGCCGGTGGCGGTACGGGGGCCGACAGGCGGGATCCCTCGGTCCAGGCCTCGTAGCTCCCGAGCACGATGAGCTTGGCCGCCAGGGCCTCGATCTCCTCCAGTGCCTCCGAGACGCGGGGGTCCGTAGGCGAGCCCTCCACGTCCACATAGAAGCGGTAGGTCCAGGGCGCCGACCGCTCCGGCCGGGACTGGAGAGCCATCAGATTGACCCCCCGGGCCCCGAACGCCTGCAGCGTAAGGGCCAGCATTCCCGGTTTGTGATCGACCAGGACGATGAGCGATGTCTTGTAGTGAATCGCACCAGGTGTGCGGAGCGACTCGGCTGCGTCGGCGCGGGTGAAGGTGAGAAAGCGCGTCTGATTCGTGGGATCATCCTCGATGCGATCGGCCAGCGCCACCAGTCCGTGGGCGTCGGCGGCCGGTCTCGCGGCGATGGCCGCCAGAGCCGGGTTCTTCTCCTGGGCCACGATCTCTGCGCTTCCCGCCGTGTCCCAGGCGCTGACCAGCTCGGCATCCGGCAGGTGCTCCGAGAGCCAGATCCGGCACTGACCCAGCGCGACTGGATGGGAGAGGACCCGGCGGATGCCGGACAGGGGCGCTCCCGGCAGCGCCATGATCGTGTGATGCACCGGATGAAGGATCTCATGGGTCAGGTGGAGCGTACCATCGCCAAAGGCCTCGTGCAGCAGGTCGTAGGTGGTTGTCACCGACCCGATGAGGGAGTTTTCAATCGGCAGGCACCCGGCCTTGGCCCGGCCGTCGCGAACAGCCGCCACCACGTCCTTTACGTCCCGACAGGGCATGGCTTCCAGGTCGGGCCAGCGGCGGCGGGCCGCAGCTTCACTAAAGGATCCGTGAGAGCCTTGGATGGCAACACGCATGAGCACACTCCATAGCTGAGAAAAAAAAAGCCCCACCGTTTAGAACCGGCGGGGCGTCGATGATCCGGGCGGAAAGCGCTAACGCACTCTACCGGCACCGGACGGGCATCGAGCCTCGCCGGCAGTGGTAAAGAAGAACCAGGAGTTGCGCACGGAAGTCACGAAGCGAACCTACGACCCGGCGCGGAGGGTTGTCAAGGGCATGGGAGCTTATCTTCTGCGGATGCCTGATCAGGTTATGACCTATTCACGAGCCCTGCTCCTGGTGCTGGTGCTGGCCATCCCACGCCCGGGCCAGGCCCAGGGGCTGCCAGAATTCGGTCCGCTCAACCCCGTTGCCGGCTCCCGCAGCGGGCTGTATTTCCAGCCGTTCCGCGAACCGGAGCCGGGACGGTGGCGCCACGCGGTGGCCCTGGATTACGCCAGCCTCATCGAGTACAACCGGCTCGATCAGGCCGACTATGTCCTCGATTCCGAGGTCCTTCGGCTGAGCTTTGCCGCAAGCCGGGATATCGGCCGGCGGACGTTCCTCATACTCACCGGGTCGGTCGGCGGGTCCTATTCGGGTTTCATGGATGGGTTCCTCGATTGGTATCACGGCAAGCTGGGTTTCAGGATGAGCGAGCGCGAGTCCAGGCCGCAGGACCGCTTTCTCTACGCCATCGTCCTCCCCGACGGCAGGACCGTGAGCCGGCGAAGGCAAAACCTTTTCCTGGGCGATGTTCGGGCGGCGCTGGGGGTCCGAGTCAATTCACAGCTTCAAACCGTTGTCTCTATTACGCTTCCCACCTCAACCGGGCCCGAGGGGTATGGGCGAGGCGTTCCTTCGGTGGCGGTCCTGAACACCTTTCGAGCACCGGTAACCCCCCGTCTGAGCTACGAGGGTAGCCTCGGGGTTGGGGTCACCCCGACGCATGGAAGCCTGGCCGATCTCCAGAACACAGCCATGCTGGCGGTGAGCTCAGGTTTCCGTCATCGCTTATGGGGAAACCAGGCCCTCTACGCGAACCTGTTCTATCATTCCCCGTACTACCACGACACGACGCTTCCGGCTCTGGACCGGCGGGAGCTTTCGCTGGACTTCGGGTTGGTACTGCCGACTCGGGGCGGGGGGGAATGGCGGGTTGGGCTCACCGAGGATCTCGAGCCTGGAGGACCGGGTGTGGACCTGGTGTTTCGGGTAGGAAGGATCTTTTAGCGGTCGACCGTCACTTCGATGCTGCAAAGAGAAACTGCTCCATGTTATTGAACAGAAACTCCTTAGCTTTTGGCTCCCGCAGGTTCAAGCCGTAGTGGTTGATGAGCTGCTGCTGGGTCTTGAGCCATTCACCCCAGCACGTCCCGCAAATTTCCTGGTAAGCCCGACGCCCCAGATCGTTCTGAAAGGGCTGGAATGCCATCGGCTCCTGGTCCAGTCCGCAACGGGTACAGTGCATCGTAGCCATTGGGGCAAGATAGACCGCTCCAGGAATGTGATCCAGTCTATCGTCGGATCTTCGAGCAGCCGTTAAGATGGTTCAGGGAGCGAGCCGGCGGTGGTCTCCCTCAGGGTGGCGCAGCGCTCGGGAGCCGCTCGCAGTTCCTAATCCGGTGCCGATGCCGAACACAATTGCCGTGGTAAGCGTTACCAGTGGCAGAAGAACAGCAGGCCAGGCCACTAAGGCTGCCACAGTACCTGCCACCACGGGGGCGATCGGGGAGTGGACCGCGTCTACGAACCGGAGCCGGCGGCGGACGAAACTGTGTGCCAGGATGAAGCCGAGTACGCCCGCTGCCAGCGTGATAACGAGTTGCAGCATATAGCATTCCGTCTGTGAGGGTGTTGCGTGTCGTTACAGTACGCAACGTTGGGGTGAAAGATTCAGGCCCCCTTTTTAAGGCACCGCCCGGATTGTGGTATGCGAATCGCGGGCATAATCAGCAATCGTATCCTTGCCTACGGTCTCTCAGGGAAGGAGCCAAACGATGCCTAGACAACATCCGACGGTTCAGGTGCCGAATATCGGCCCTATGGATCACGCGTGGGATTTGCTCGGCGAGTGGCAGGCTGAATTCGAGCTGCCCGAGACTGAGTCGCCGGTGCACGGCAAGGTGACGTTCAGTTCATGGACCGATGCGGAGCTGCAGCTCGACCCCATCGAAGCCGCGATTGCCGGGATTCCGTCCAGCGTGCCGCTCGAGCGCGCCAGCGAGATCCATCTGACCGATGCGGGCGGAGGTGCGCTGCAGTGGGTGCTGCACGCCCCCTCCACCAACTGGTCGCTTCAGGCCACGCTCTGGCCTGGTTCACTGCACCTGTTCGTTCACGACGCAGATGATGATGAGGAGCAGCTCTACCGGGCTCGCGCGACTCGGGACCAGGACTACTATCTCAGAAAGTATCCGCTCGACACTCGCTGAATCTCGTGTGATCGACGCCCGTCAGGTTTGCTGACGGGCGTTTGTCGTATCAAAACGAGAGCTATGGGTCTTGGGCTATGGGGCCTTTCGTTGGCGGAGCAGCCCATAGCCCATAGCCCATAGCCCGCCTACCACCTGACTGCCGCGCTTCCCCACATGAATCCCGACCCGAACGCGGTCATGACCAGAAGATCGCCGCGCTCAAGACGGCCGCTCCGGACGCACTCATCCAGCGCTATGGGTATGGTGGCCGCGGTAGTGTTCCCAAATCGCATGATGTTGTTGTAGACCTGATCGTCCCGCAGCTTGAGGTCCTTCTGCATGGCTTCCGCGATGCGCAGGTTGGCCTGATGGGCCAGCAGGAGGTCGAGCTCTTCCAGGGTGTGCCCGGCTGAGGACAGGACTGCGCGCACCGATTCGGGCATGCGAGCGACCGCGTGGCGAAAGACCTCCCTGCCGTCCATCTGCAGCAAGTGCTGCCCCGCGTCGATCTGCCCGTGAGACACTCTCGGATGGTACATGGATCCCGGGCTATCCACCCACAGCTTCTCCGCGTGCGCGCCCTCCGAGTGGAGATCGAAGGCCAGAATCCCTCCGTTCTCCGCCTCATCAGCACCCAGGAGGACCGCCCCGGCCCCATCGGCGAAGATGACCGCCACGTGCCGGCCTTCGCTGGACACATCCAGCCCGGTGGATTGGATCTCCGACCCGACCACCAGAACGCGCCGATATTGCCCGCTCCGGATCCATGCATCGGCCACCGAAAGGGCGTAGATAAAGCCGCTGCACTGCGCCCGAATGTCGAGCGCCGGAATGGTGGAGATTCCGAGTAGGCGCTGCAGGTACACGCCGTTTCCGGGAGCGAAATGGTCCGGGCTGGAGGTGGCGTAGACGATGGCGTCCAGCTCACCCGCGGGTACTCCCGCCATCTCGAGGGCCAGCGTGGTCGCGCGATGGGCCATGTCGACTCCTGTCTCGCCTTCGGTCACCCAGTGGCGCTCTTCGATGCCGGTGCGGGTCCGAATCCACTCGTCGGTGGTATCCATGAGCCGCGAGAGCTCATCATTGGTGACGACACGGTCGGGAACGGAGAAACCGGTTCCAAGCATTCGGCTGCGTAGCATGCGGCTTCCATGACGGAGTGCAAAGGGCGAGAAAGGTATCTTGGGTTTCGCCGCGCCGAATCGCAAGCCGGGTCAGCTGCGGCGGCGGCGCCCCAAGGCGATAGCCCAGATCCAGATCAGCCAGGCTGCGGTGAGCGCCCATCCCATACTGCGCCACGTCTCCCAGACCACGCCGAGCGGCGTAAGCCAGATGGGCCACCACGAGTCGGGGCGAAGCCGGTGGCGCTCGATGATCGAAACCCCCGGGAAACCGGTGCGCAAGGTATTGAGGATGGCCGAGCACGGGTCCGAGTTCGTCCTCCCTGCGGTGTGAACGAGATTCCAGACCATGCTGGTTGCTCCCCACCCATGACTGTCGCTCACGCCGACTACGAACCGGTTATGGGCACGGGCAAGCGCGATGACCGAGTCCCGCTCGGCTCGGGGCAGCTCGTTGGCCTTGGGCGACGCGTTGACTACCTCGAAGCCATCCAGCCCGGCGGCGACGAGACGGTCAAGCCGGTCCCAGTGGTTCCGCCGGTACTCGGGAAGCGAGGCGACTGAGAGCGCACCCAGCGTCGAGTCGCTGGTGGCGATCAAGGTGAGCAGTGCATCGAGTGACCCGTTGTAGCGGCTCCGATCCACCGGCAGTGTGTCACCGAGCAGGACGATATGCGCACGCCAGGCACTCACTTCTACTCCGGGGCAGGCCACGGCCAGGCCCTCCTTGTTTCTGGTATCTGGCTTACCGGTCTTCAGCCCCGCAACGGTGTTGTGATCCGTGATGAACGTCGCATCGAATCCGGCGCGGGTGTGCCACCTCAGGTTGGCCTCGGTGTCGAATCCCCGCATCCAGGTGTTTCGGACGTCGTGCGAGACGTTGGTGTGGCTGTGAAAGTCCACCACGATGTCATGCAGGTCGGCGCCCGTCAAAGCGAGCATCGGCCGGTGCCACAGGGCTCCGGCAACGAGGAATGTGGCCAGTAGCAGTAGCGAAACCGCCAGAATGCGGATCTCCTTCAGCAGGGAAAACCGGCGTGTGGCCCGGGCGGCGCCGGCGCTCTCCGGCCACAGCAGGCGGCCAACGCGCCAGGCCAGATAGAGCGCCACAAGGCCGACCAGAAAACCCCGGAGCCGCCCCATGCTCAGCATCGATACGCCATCCCACAAGGTGAACAGCGGCGCCAGGGCCAGGTACAGCCACGGCACCGCGAGACCGAGGGAACTCGGCGCAGCGCCGGCGCCGGGGTCGGAGAGTGCAGGAACGGAGACCAGCCGGGCACCCAGGAGAAGCGCAGTCAACCCCAGTGGAGCGGCGAAACGGGCGAGGGCCCCACGCTGGTTCATCGAGAGAATGGAGTGAGGATGAGCTTAGACGATGAAGATCTGGATGAGGAGTTCCCCCTCGGCGATGGCACCGCCGAGACCGGCGCCAGTGTACCCTGCCCCTACTGCGGAGAAATCAACGAGATCGCATTGGATCCCGGCAGTGGGAGTCAACAGGAGTATGTGGAAGATTGCCAGGTCTGCTGCCGCCCCTGGCGGGTCGCCGTCCACTACCAGCCCGATGGGACTGCCCAGGTGTCCGTCGATGTGGAAGATCTCGGCTAGACTCCGCCGAACCAGGGATACCCCTGATCTTCCCAATACCCACCCGGCCGATCGTGGGTAAAGGTCACGGCGCTCAGGTACTTCGTCAGCTTGTAGCCCAGCTTGACCGGGGAGTAGAGCCGGAGAGGGGCGCCACGACTCATCGTGAGCGGGCGACCATTGTAGGCGTAGGCCAGGATTGTCTGCGGATGCATGGCGCTGGCGAGGTCCCAGCCATTGTAGTAACGGCTGTCGAACGAGTCGAACCGGAGATACCGCGCCTCCGGTTTCGGCTTCACCAATGCGACCACGGTCGACAGCGGAACTCCGGTCCAGGTGCCCACCGCGGTCCAGCCCTCGACACAGTGATGCTTGACGGTGTACGACAAGCTCGGCAGGGTTTCAAGCGCCTGGAGCGTGAGGCGCATCGGATTTTTGACCAGCCCTCCAACCTCCAGGCCCCAGTCCCGAAGATTGTCAGGTGCCGGGAACGATCCGGTACGATTGTAGGTGATTGAGTAGGTTGGGAAGTTCTGCATTGGTGTTCTGGCCGAAACCGGGTATTCCCGGGCCATACGATTCGGTGAGAACAGAATCTTCTCTCCCACCCAGTCGTTGATCCTGCTGATGGCCTTCAGTTTGGGCTCGAGTCCGGGCCCGCCAGTCCAGCCGCATGCCGCTATGACCGAGGTTGGACCTGCCACGGCACCCAGGCGGACGAAGTCACGCCGGGTGAGCGAGGGGATGCCGTCAGTCATGGCTGGGAAACCTCCCCCGATACCAGCCGGTGACCATTCCCCGGAGCGACGCAGGATCGACCAGCAATACCAACGCGACGTGAAGCAGGGTAAAGCCGACGAAGAGCCAGACGGTGATGAAATGCCAGTATCGGGAAAGCTCGTAACCGCCGAACAGGGTGGTGAGCCACGCCAGCTGCACCGGCTGGTAGATGGCGAAACCGGTGAGGGTAGCGAGGGCGCCGAGCACCTCGATGAAGGTGTAGGCCGCTTTTTGAAGCGCGTTGTGCTTTCCCTGAGGCGGGTGCTCTTTCCCTAGCCTCAGGTAGTAGAGCTGCATCTGGATTGCCGGCCGTACGTCGCGCGGACGAAAGAGCAGAGACCGCCACTCGCCTGAAAATGCCAGGAAGCCGAGATAGACCAATCCGGTGATGACGAACGGCCAGGCGAGCGCGAAGTGCCAGTTGAGACCCCCGGCCAACCAACCGCCGAGCCGGGCCCAGACGGGTATAGAATTTCCGTCCAGGGGATTGGGAAGC
>JBKJZM010000319.1:0-4689 GCA_046715295.1 Gemmatimonadales bacterium
CGACACCCCAGAAGAGAAGGACATCGCCGCGGTTGCGGATCTCACCGAGCGTCGCTGTGGTGCGACCGCGGCGCTGGGCGGCGAGCAGTCCTCCTGCGGCCGCCTCCGAGGTGGCGCTGTCCACCGCTCCGTGTAGAAGATCGGCCAGAGTCACCGCGGCACGCTGGGCCTGCGAGGTGACATCGGGCGCGAGATAGACGAGGAGGCGTCCCCGGGAATTCGCCAGCACGGCGGCAGCCTCGGTCAGCGCGTCGTCGAGGCCCGCCGGCTGGCCGGCGCGGAGCACCGCCCATGGAGCAGAGCCGTCATGGAACCACGCCCGCCCTATCGGGCAGGCGGGAACGGCTTGGACGATTCGGCCTTCCTGCACAGTTACGCTGAGGTCATCACAGCCGCAGCCGCAGCCGAGGCAGGTGACGTGGTCTACCTGGTGCGCGGCGCTCACGCGGCCCCGCGCTTCACCAACCCGACAGTACGGTATACCGTGGCGGCCCGCCTTATCAGCAGTCGGCGGCAACTCTCGGCATCCCGTCCCGAGGCAAATACGGTGCAGATGGGGTGGCCGCGGTAGATGCGCTCGCCGGGATGAGGAACATCCGCAAAGGAGCCGCGACCGATCCACCGCCGGGTGTCCCCCAGGGCTACATCCCGCCGAGCAAACACGATCGCCTTTCCTTCCACCTTGCCGGTCGGAGGAGGAGGGGCTGGCAAGGTCCCCCCGCAGGCTCGGATATGGACCTCGAACATGGACAGCCCATGGGCTCGTTCGATCAGCTCCATGGACGCCGAATACCGGGGATTGACCTCGATAGGGTAGGGGACGCCGCCCCGCGCGACGAAGTCTATGCCGTTCAACCCCACCAGGCTGAATTCAGCGGTCACCCCCGCGGCGAGTGCCTGGGCCGCTTCGAAAAGCTCCTCCTCGCGGTGGAAGAGTCCGCCAGGATTTCCGATCATGCTCCCGCAATAGCGGTAGCCATGCGCTCCGAAGCGTCCGTCCCCCACCAGCTGCCGGCTAAGTCCGAGCATGACGGCCCGGTTCCCGTCGGCAGCGAACACGATAGAGCCGGGAGTGCCCGCGATCCGCTCCTGGAGATAGTGGGTCTTTGGCACCGACTCGCCCGGGCGCCAGATTCGGGTGCTGTGGCCTCCGCCCGACCGGCGGGGCTTGAGCAGCCAGGAGCCGGAAATGGGCCGGGCCAGCGGGGGAGTGGCGCGCGTGCGTGGGGCGCTGAACCCTCGGCGTAGCACCGCTCGCATGAGCTCGAGGGGATTGCGCACCCGGGTCAGCACGCTGGGCGGGTTTCCCAGCAGACGGCGGCGTCCGGCCAACTTCGCCACGGCTGCGGGGTAGTTCTCGAAGTTGGAGGTGTACGCTACCAGCGCTGCGGGCACAGTTCTCGCCGCCTTGACCGCGGAAAGCGGGCTGTATTCGGCGCCAAGCTCGAGCCGAAGCGGAATCACCGTGGCAACGCGGCGCAGGTCGAGATCGCCAAAAGCATCAACTGCCGTCACCCTGTATCCAGCGCGTGCCGCCGAAACCGCCAAGGCGCGAACGGTCACGCCCGCGATCAGCACATGCGCCCGCGCGGTGCCCGGGCCGATTCCCACGACGCGAGTCATGGTCTACGACTTTTTTTTCTTGACCAGCTCTCGAGCGATCTCCGCGATGGCCTCCGCGTCCAGGACCAGATCGTTGCGGGTAAACAGCCTGGCCACGCAAGCCTTGTGGAGCTTGGTCTTGAAGTTGCCGATCCCGAAGGCGCCGAAGACCATGACGCCGTTCCGCTTTACGCCCGCGTCGTCGACGTCCACTCCTTCTATCCCTAGGGGAGGAACGGCGTTCAGGTCCACCGCCACTTGAAGGGTCTTCACGGCGGTCCAGGCCGGTCGCGGCACCATCTGCACGCCGGCCGGCCCGGAGTTGAGCAGGATTTCCGCTCCCCCGAGGATCTCGGGAAGGGTGGCCGGATCGGCGAGGGTGACGGCTTCCACCTGCACGTTGAATCGCGCGCTGATGAACTGGCGCGCCTTCTCGCCCTGCTCCGGTTTGCGGGAGGTGATGGTGACACGGGCGCCGTCATGGGCCAGAAGGCCCGCCGCACGCTGCCCCACCGGCCCGGTTCCAGCGAGTATCACCACCTTCTTGCCCCGCAGATCACCCACGGTCTCCTCGATCTTCACCACCGCGGCCACTGCCGTGGTATTGGAGCCGTTGGAGTCCAACATGATGGAGACGGTGAATTCACCAAAGAGTGCGTCCTGCACCAATGCCAGGAGCTGCTCGCCGGCGGACATGTTGCTCCCCCCGATCCACACGGCAGTGTTGTGGAGTTCCTTGGGTCCGCGGGTGAAGATGCATCCGTGGATAAGATCGCGGACGTCGCCTTCGGTCACTCCACCGTAGCTCATTACTACATCGGCGCCGGCATCGTAGGCCACGACTTGATCGAAAACGCTCGGCAGCCGCGAACTGTCGAGTTGAAGCAAGAGCTTGCGCATCGGTGGAGCCATCCCATGGACGATAGTCTGTAAAAGATGAGGGGCGCCCCATCTGTGGGCCGCCCCTCGTCAGATCTCGGATAAGCGGGACTGTACGATCAGCCCTCAGCGCCGCTTGCGAACGGATGCCGGGCCGCCTTGTACTTCTGCAGCACCTCATCGATGGTCGGCTTGCCCTGGAGAGCGCGCTGGATCGATTCCTTGGTGGCCTGATAGTTGTAGTCGAAAATCTTCTTGTCGTTCTCGGCCTCCCAGTGGATGAACACGCCTACCAGAATGCAAAGGTCGTTCGCCTTACTCTTGTCGATCACACCCGAGGCGACACTATCCACGACCGCCCGGGCGACCGCTGCCTGCGCCGGGCCGAACATCTGCACCGCCTGCTTGGCGCCCTTGATCGTGACCTTGTTGAAGAGCACGGTGTCCGGTTTTGCGGGGAGGTTCGGTGTGACGACGGCAAGGAGATGGTTGAAGCCATCGGTATTGGTCGAGAGCGCATTCACGAAGGCCGCGCCCACTGGGCCACTCTTGGAGCCGATGATCAGGTCGATGTGGGCAATCTCGTTGCCTTCTCCCACCAGCGACTCACCGATGTAGAATTCCCCGGCCATAACTGCCTCCGTATCCGTTTTGTTGAAGAAGGAGAAAATCTCGCGCCACATAGTTCGCTCGACGTGGGCGAAGGGTAAGCTCGGATCAGGAGCGGCGTGGGGAACCACACCCCGATCCACGCAGTCCCGCAATGCGGGTAGCTCAGCGCGCTGAGTAACTTAACCGTACGTTGAGGCCCCTAGTATGAAACCCGCATTACTAAGTGTCAAGTCGGATTTGCTGGCACCTTTTCGGGGACGCATTGCATCTCTTCTCTTCAGAAGCCGAGCCTCCGGGTTACGGTATCTGTTCGGGGCGGCCACTCGATCGTCTTTCTCTCGTCTCCAGCCAGAGACGATCCGGCTATCAACCCCGGCATATTCCATCATGTGTAGCAACTACTTAGGTACTGGCACGACCCTCGCACTTCTGGCGGGTGCAGTTCCCCCGTCCACCAGTCGAGGCCTATATGAAGACCAGCACTCGTGCATGGTCGTTGGTTGCAGGTCTGGCGTTGATGGCAGCTCCGCTTCACGCGCAACGCGTTTCGGCAGAAGTCGTGGTTCGCGGCGGCCCTGTTGCCGGGTGGGTAGTGGTAGATGATGGTTATTCCAGCTACCGCCGCCCGGTGCGCCGGGTTGTTGTAGAGCGGCATGCTCCCCGGGTGGTGCGAGTAGAGCGGTTCAGCCACCGCCACGGGAAGCATTGGAAACGACATGGCTATCGAGCGGTGGTCGTCCACTACATCGATGGCCGGTATTACGACCGGGCTGGCTGGGGCCACCACCGGGGTCATGAAGTGTGGTCTACGAGTGCAACGGCCGGCTCTACAGGGACGACAGAGACAGGGACGACAGGGACAGAGACGACAGAGACGACTGATTCACCCGCAGGGCTCTCTTCACGACTATGAGCTATTGGCTGTGGGCTGTGGGTCAATCGGTGCACCCGAGCAGCCCATGGCCCTTAGCCCTTAGCTATTTTCCACCATGCACCCCTCCCGCGACCACCACCTCCCACTCGATCCCGACGCCTACCGCCATGCGCCTCATCCGAAAGGCCGGATCGTCGTCATCGCTCCCACCCGGGCCGCGTGCGAGACGATCGAGCTGGCCCTCCGCACCCATGTCGAAACCCTCCTCGAGCGGGAGCACGGCGACGAGCTGAGGGAATGGGCCGCCGAGGGCAAGGCATTCGGGATCGTGGCGGGCACCGGTACGGGCAAGACGCTGGGTATCCGGCCGATAGCGGAGTCGATCCTGCGGGAACCGCTAGCCGTAGGAGTGGTAAACCGGGAACGAGAAGCGACGCCGGAGACGCCCACCTGGAACGTGGTCATCGTGACCACGGGCATTGCCCGCCGCTGGTTTCAGGACGATCTCATCACCGCACGCGACACGATCATCGTAGACGAGATCCATCAGACCTCGGCCGAGCTGGAGCTGTGTCTGGCGCTCGGCAAGCGCGCACGCAGCAGGTTCATCTGGTTGAGCGCCACGGTAGATCCCACCTTTTATCACCAGTACCTCAATAGCTCCGAAGTGCTGGCTACCCAGGCGTTCGATCCCAATCTCAAGGCCAAGGTCGAGGTCCTGC
>JBKJZM010000320.1:0-2621 GCA_046715295.1 Gemmatimonadales bacterium
GGCGCGATCGTGCGGATGTTCCCCGGCCCCGGCGGGCACCGTGGCAACTTCATTGCCTGGGACCCGATGAAGGGCAAGGCTGTGTGGTCGAACAAGGAGAACCTCGCGGCGTACGGCGGGGCGCTCACCACGGCGGGCGGTCTGGTCTTCTACGGCACCATGGAAGGCTGGCTCAAGGCGCTTGACCAGAAGACCGGCAAGAGCCTGTGGCAGTTCAAGACCCCGTCGGGCATCATCGGTAACCCGATGACCTACAATGGTCCCGATGGCCAGCAGTATGTGGCCGTGCTCTCGGGCATCGGTGGCTGGGCCGGCATCGGCGTAGCCGCGGGCATCGGCGCTGAAGATCCGACCGCCGGTCTCGGCGCGCTCGGCGCATTCGGCGACGCGGGGAACTTCAGCAACCAGGGCGGCGTCCTGACCGTCTTCGCGCTGAAGAACACCCCAGTCGGTAAGTAACTCGGCAGGACCCACTAGGGCTGGAGGGCTCCCCTCCAGCCTGACCCGGGCTAGATTCAGAATGAGAACGGCGCCGGGGTGCTGCTCGCTCCGGCGCTGTTCGTACCACGGAGCCCGTCTTCCGGCGGCGTCCACCGGCTGGCGACCCCCCACTTGACCTGAAGGCCATGACCTACCAGCGATCGTCCCTCGGCTTGACGGGCTTTCTTGTCCTCGTCACCTTCGGCGCCCTGCCTGAGGTGACTCAGGCGCAACTACGCCCGGGACTCGGGAAGCCCGGCGTCATTCGCGTCTGTGCGGATCCCGACAACATGCCGCTTTCGAACCAGAAGGGAGAGGGCTTCGAGCAGAAGATCGCGGAGCTGGTGGCCAAGGAGTGGAACGCCAAGATCGAGTATGCCTGGTGGCCTGTCCGGCGGGGATTCTTTGCCCGCGCCCTCAATGGCCGGTATTGCGATGTGGCCATCCAGGCTCCTGCGGAGTTCGACATGGCGGCCGTGACCAGGCCGTATTTCCGCTCGGGCTACATGTTCGTGACCCGGAAGGACAGGGGCCTCGACATTAAGTCGCTGGCTGATCCCCGTCTCAAGAAGCTGAAAATCGGAGTCAACATTCTCAACTCCGACGCGGAGAATACGCCCCCGGCAATGGCCTTGAGCCGTTACGGCGTCGTCGGCAACCTCATCGGATTCCCCACCTTCTACACCGACACCATCCGGCCCGAGGACATCGTCACGGCAGTGGCCAAGAATGAAATCGACGTCGGCATCGTATGGGGGCCGGTGGCGGGCTACTTCGCCAAGCGGTCGTCCGTTCCCTTGGCAGTCCAGCCTCTCGCAGAACGTGACTCGTTAACCGACTTCCCGTTTCGCTTCAGTATCGGGATAGCCGTACGGCGCCGGGACCGGGCGCTGCGCGACAGTCTGCAGACGGTGCTCGATCGGAAAAAGCCGGAGATCCAGGCGATTCTCAAGGAGTACGCCGTTCCGACCTTCCCGATCCCGGCCGCTCCGCTGCCCTCGGACTCGGGACGAGCCGCCAACCGCTAGTCAATCTGTCCGTCATCAATCTGCACGAAAGGACCGCGCTGCGAGCATGCGTATGATTTCAAGAATGACCCGCCCAATATTTCTGGGATTCGGCTTGGGGCTGGCCCTCTCCGCCGGGACCAGCGCGCATGCGCAGGAGCTTCGCGATCAGTACCACCAGGCCCCCCGGGACACCGTTGCGCAGGAGGTGTACGACGGCTGGAAGCAGTACAACCTGAACTGCGCCCGCTGCCATGGAGAGGATGTTCAGGGTACGACTATCGCTCCGCACCTGATCGTATCACTTAAGCCTGAAGGGCCGATCAAGACGAAAGAGCTCTTCATCCAGACCGTATGCGCCGGGCGCCCTGATAGGGGAATGCCGGCATGGTGCCCGCTGGGGATGGAGATTCCGACTATCGACAAGATCTACGCCTACGTGAAAGGCCGGAGCGACGCGAAACTGTCTCCGGGGCGGCCGGCGCTCAAACCAGGAGTTTAAGCTCCGATCTGTTCCGGAAAGGGAGTACATTGCGGAAATGAGACTCACGCTGTTCGCGCTCACGCCCCTCCTTACCCTGGGGGTCCTGATGGCGACCGCGGCAGAAGGGGCGAGCGTCGGTGATTACCCCACCCGGTTCGACGCCGACAGCCCGGCTGTGCGGCTGACCCTGGAACAGGTCAAGGCTCGCCTGGCGGCGGGCACCGAGGAAAAGGCGCCCGACCTCTCCGATACCGACCTGAGTGGACTCGACCTCCACGGCGTGGACTTCAAACGCGCCAATCTGACCCGGTCGCGCCTGGCCGGCGCCAAGCTTGCTGGGGCAAATCTCTTTACCTGCGATCTCACTGATGCCACCCTCACCGACGCCGACCTGACGAAGGCCAACCTCGACGGCACCGTCCTTCGGCGTGCCAATCTCAAGGGTGCACGCCTCACCGGTGCGAGCCTCTTCGCCACCATCATCGAACAGGCCGATCTGAGCGGGGCCCAGCTTTCAGGGACCAGGATCATTGGATACCTGCGGTCCGCCAAGCTCGTGGGGGCCAACCTGCGCGATGCGAATATGGGTGCGGACCCTGGCAACCAGTCGATGGGGGTCATGCGGGCGACCTTCGTGGGCGCGGATCTGA
>JBKJZM010000321.1:0-18716 GCA_046715295.1 Gemmatimonadales bacterium
GCACCGCCCAGGCGATCTGCTGTAGTCGGGTAGCGTTCTCCGCCACGAACGGATCCCCCAGGCTCACCGTCGAGACGATCGCCAGCAGCCGCGTCAGCGCGACGTTGGTTACGGGAGCCGCGAGAACGCCGATGACCATGACCAGTCGCATACCGAGGATCAGCGGCCCATTGCTGGCAGTCGAGGGAGCGCCCAGGGCTCCCATGACCCACTCTTCTGCGACCAGGGAGGCAATCAGGAGCGCCAGGATGAGGAAGCCCATCAGCAGATTCAGGGTGATCAGCACCCGAAGGACCCGGCGCGACAGGGCCAGGGCGTTGGAATGGGACTGGGGCATCGCTCCTCCGTTCAGGTACAGGCCGGTCAACTTTCGATTATCAATAACACTATTATCGTTTTGCGGCAAGTGACACATTGACAGTCGATACGCCTGATGCCGGGCCGGAGGGGGCCGGCGACCGCGGCGGCAGCGTGGCTGGGGACCTTTTTTTTGGGGGGGGCGGCCGGCGACTGTGGGAGCGAGACGTGAAGGGAGGCCGAACTTGCCTACTTGGGAGCCGAGAGAGTGGGTTGCCCTGACTGATCACGCCAAGCAACCACCGCGGCCGTGCCGTTCAGGCCACATCGCCCGGCGTGGCGGAAAGCTCGAGCGGCGGCCTGAGCCGCTGGCGGCTAGTGGCGGAGAGCATGTTGAGGTAAACGTTTGTCGCGATGCGGTACAGGCATGTCTTCAACGAGGACCGCCGTGCGAACCTGTCCATGCCGATTCAGGAGCGGAGCATCGACTCCTGCACCGCGTCCTCGGCGTCGACGACGGAGCCGAGCATGCGGCAACAGTGGCCTGTGAGCTTCCCCATTGGCCTAACCGGCCGCGCATAAGCTGCAGGGACCGGCTGGACCACGCCGGCCCTGTCACCAACCGTTGGCCGGTCCCTGGCAGCTTCATGCGCTGGTTAGACGTCAGGGCGGCAATGTCATGTCCCAGGGCGCACGTCCATCCCGAAGTCGGCTTTGACCCGGTCGTACCAGGCTACAACACTCTTCCACGAAAGGAAAAGGCCCCACAGCCGAACCCGCTGCAGGGCCATGATCTAGCAAGTGGAGCGGACCGGGATCGAACCGGCGACCCCCTGCTTGCAAAGCAGGTGCTCTCCCAGCTGAGCTACCGCCCCTAAGAACGTACAAGATAGCAACTCCCCTTTCCGATCTGAAGCGCGTTCTGGCGAGCGGGTAGCAGTGGAACAAACGATTGTCAGTGCTCTACGGTCCTCGCCTGCAGGAGTACTTGATCGTACAAGCCTCAACTCGCTCTTGTTCGTGATTCGGGTTGCCGGCAACGCAGGGCGAGGCAGAGATGTCGATCTATGCGGCCAGGTCAATCCGCGTTGGGCGGGTTGCATGGAGCGCTCTCTCGTTGGCGCTCTGGCTCGGCACCGGCTGTCGACGGACGGACTCTGCCGGAACCTCGAGTGCGGCCGAGTCCCGAAATTCACTGCTAGACCAATAAGGATATGGCGCGAAAGTCCCTGAGGACCTTCGCGCCATTCTGTTTTTCTGAATTGCTGCGGCCCCTTACCGAGGTGTTGCGTGCACTCCAATCACCACGTCGCTGAAGTCCGGCTCGCCGGGTGCGCCGGGATGGTCCCCGTCCTCGAAACTGAGCGTCCAGTTGGGCCAGGTCCCCTCCACCCGCCCCTCGGGAGGGTTCAGCACCTGGTTAGAGTTCGCCCGGGTGAACCAGATCCGCGCCTGGCCGCCGGCCTCGTACACCCAGAGCTCATCGAGCGGACCGCCGAAGATCCCGGTCGTATCCCCAACCTTGCGGTTACACACGGCCAGGAACATCTGGTCGCCTGACGGGGGAGGGGCGCTGATCTTTGCATCCAGGCTGCAGCTGACACCGTTCACGGTGAGCCTCAGGGTGGACCTGGTGGGAATGTCGAGCACGCACTCCACGTTCGAGCCCGAGGTGGTGCAACCCTGAGCCGCCGCAGGCAACGGAGAGATAGTAACAATCTGCGTTGACACGGCGGTGGCACCCTCGTTGTCCGTCACGGTTAGCGTAACCGGGACTTGGGTCCGGGTACTGACGGTGTAGGTATGGGTTTCGAGGTGCGATGAAAATGGCCAATCCTTCCACTCAGCGGTCGCGCCGTCGCCGAAGCTCCAGGCGTAGCTGACGATCTTGCCCGGAGCCGGGTCAGTGCTCGTGCTCTTGAAGATGCAGCCATCTCCATAACACCAAGGGGCGAAGCTGGCCGTTGGCGGGATGTTCGCTGCCGTAGGATCAACCGAGATATTCTGGGACGCCACGGCTGTCGCCCCCTCGTTGTCGGTCACGGTGAGGGTTACAGTGAACTGGCTCGGACCCGTCACCGCATAATCGTGGGATACTGTGCTCTCAGTCGATGTGCCGCCGTCGCCGAAGGTCCAGGCCTGCGCGGCGATGCGCCCCCCATGGTCATAGCTGGTGCTGACGAAGGTACAGACCGCTGCGATGCAGCTGTAGGAGAATCTCGCCGTGGGCGGCTGGTTGAGCGGGGGAACCGGGTCAACCGCAATCGTCTGGGTCTCGATGTCCGTGCCACCCTGGTTGTCGGTCACCGTGAGCGTCACCGTGAACTCAGTGCGCGCCGTCACGCTGTAGGTATGTGACGGATTATTCAGTGAAGCGGTACCACCGTCCCCGAAGGTCCAGGCGTAGCTCGCGATTGTTCCCGGCGCCACGTCGGTGCTGGTGCTGACGAAGGTGCAGACCGTCAGCGTACAACTGTGGGTGAATCCGGCGCTCGGCGGATCGACCGAAGCGGCGGGAGTGACGGTGATGGTCTGGGTCTCGACGTCCGTGGCACCCTCGTTGTCCGTCACCGTGAGCGTGACCGTGAAATCCGTCGGAGCAGTGACTGCGTAAGTATGCGAAGGACTGGCCAGGTCCGTGGTAGCGCCGTCGCCGAAGGTCCACGCGTACGTCGCGATGGTGCCCGGGGCGACGTCGGTGCTGGTGTTGATGAAGGTGCAGTCCAGCCCATTGCACGTGCGGGTGAAGCCCGCCGTCGGTGGCGTGTTCCCCAGGGCGACAGGAGTGACGGTGACCGTCTGCGTCTCGACGTCGGTGGCGCCCTCGTTGTCGGTCACGGTGAGTGTGACCGTAAAATCAGTGGGGGCGGTAACGGTGTAGCCATGTGACGGAGTACTCACAACGGCAGTAGCGCCGTCGCCGAAGGTCCAGGCATAGGTCGCGATGGTACCCGGGGCCACGTCGGTGCTGGTGCTGGTGAAGGTGCAGTCCGCTGCATTACAAGCGTGGGTGAAGCTCGCCGCCGGCGCTGTGTTGTCGGGCGGGGGCGTGCCGCCACCATCACTACACGCTGAGGCCACCACCAGCGTTCCGGTTACTACAGCCAGCATACCGATTGATCGCATAGAATCATCCCAGCCAGGAAGCGACAAAGTGCCCAGGGAACCGACGGGTGTGATGCGCGTGACCTCGCGCCACGCTCACGCCGGCCGCATGCGCCAGAGTCGTGCCAATCGCCGGCGGACTTCCGCACCCGCCGTATCGCTCGCGCATCCACCGACTCTACATGGACTTATCCCACTGATCCGCCGAGGCATACCTGTGCGACAGACCCACAACTGTGGCGACCGCGAGCGCCAGGTCCAGCGCCGAGGCTAGGCCGGCCGGCCCCCGGGGAGGACATTGCGCCCGCGTCCTCCCATCTTCAATATTCACTAGGACATCTGACCCTTCGCCAACGGCATCATGGCCACCATTCTGACCTGTCTCGGCTGCGGCAGCGACCTCGAACCCGGGAACCGCTTCTGCTCGCACTGCGGGGCCGGGGTGCTCTCCTGTGTGAGTTGCGGAAAGGTTCTGCGCGAAGGCGATGGGTTCTGCCCCGGTTGCGGGTCTCCGGCCACTTCCACCTCCAGTTTCGATATCAGTGCATCACAGGGGACCGACCGGGTCTCACCCTGGGGCGAGGTGGTCCAGCGGCTCCGGCGCGCCACCCTTGGCGAGTTCGAGATCGGCCGCGAGCTCGGGCGAGGAGCCATGGCAGCCGTCTTCCTGGCGCATGAGATCTCGCTCGACCGAAAGGTCGCGATCAAGGTCATGTCGCCCGGGCTGCTCATGGATGAAGGGATGGCCGAGCGATTCAGACGCGAAGCCATCACCATCGCGAATCTGAATCACCCGAACATCGTCTCCGTGCACTCAGTGCGCCAGGCGGAGGGCCTGCACTTCTTCGTGATGCGGTACATCCGGGGCCGAGCCCTCGAGCAGGTGATCCAGCAGGCCGGTAAGCTGCCGATTCCGATCGTCCGGTCGATACTCTCCCAGGTGGGATCCGGGCTCAGCTACGCGCACCGCTCTCGGGTAGTCCATCGGGACATCAAGCCCGCCAATATCCTCATAGATGAGGACGGCAACGCCGTCGTCACCGATTTCGGCATCGCCAAGGTAGCCGAGCTGCCCAGTGAAACCCACCCCGGTGCGCTGATCGGCACGCCCGCATATATGAGCCCCGAGCAGTGCAGCGGTGCCGAGGTCTCGGGGGCATCGGACCAGTATGCGCTCGGTGCCGTCGCCTATGAGATGCTGACCGGCTTTTCTCCGTTCACCGGCTCCACCCTGACGGTCATGCAGGCCCACCTCGAGCAGCCGCCGCAGCCCATTCGGGCTCGGCGTGGGGAATGCCCGCCCGAGCTGGAAGCAGCCGTCCTGCGCATGTTGGAAAAGGACCCGGCGGCACGCTGGCCCAGCATCGCTCAAGCCAAGGCCGCGCTAGGCGCAACCCCGCTCAGCGAGGACGATCCGCTGCTGGTTGAGCTCTGCCGACTCGCCACTCCCGACTCGGGCACCAACCTCACGAGCAAGCCAACGCCGACCACCACCGGGACAAGACCGTCCTCGGCGCGGCACGCCACCCGGGCCGGACTGGTACGCACTATCTCCATTCTGCCCCCTCCGGCCGCGCTGGAGACGGGTGACAGCTTCAGCTTGGTGGCCATGCTGCGGGGGGAGCGTGGTGTACCGCTTCCTGGACGCGCCGTACAATGGGCCACCGACACGCCCGAAGTTCTCCGGGTCGATGGCCCCAGGGCCGTGGCCACCGCGGTCGCCCCCGGCTCCGCTCGGCTCACTGCGGCCTGCGAGGGGGTCCGGGCACGACTCCAGGTGCAAGTCGCCCAGCCGGTAGCGGACGACGCCGATGTGCAGCCAGCCGCGCGGGTCGTGGCCATCCAGATCTCGGCCCCACCGAAACTCGTGAAAGCGGGCGATTCCTTCGTGCTGACCGCGACACCTCTGGACTACCGCGGTGGCTTCCTCCCGGGCCAAACGGTGCAGTGGAGCACGAGTGATGTCGCCGTGGCATTGGTCACGGGAAGCGGCTGGGTCGCGACATTGGGCCGGGGACCGGTAGTGCTGCAAGCCAGCTGTGAGGGGGCCACCGCTTCGGTCAGCATCAACGTCGAGCAGGCAGCGCCCGCTACGAGGCGCCCGCGACCAGTCGCACCCACGCCGCCGAGGGTTGAACCCGCGGTGGAGAAACCTCGTCCGATCAGGCGCAGGCGGATGCCACGCTCGCGTCGGCGCCGGCTCCTGATCGCATCGGGAGGTCTCCTGCTTCTAACCCCGGCGCTCTGGTTCTACGGCGGATTACGCGAAGTTCTACCCGATGCCTCCAGGCCGTCCGCGCCAGTGGCGGCCCTGAATGAGGGGGGTTCCCAGTTAGCGACCGCCGAACCGGTCGCGGCCATACTCAGGGGGGCGTCGGCGTCGGTGATCATCGAGCGGGGCCCCCGCAGTCCCCTGCTTCCCGGCGCGTCCACGAGGTTGCTGGCCGAGGTCCGGGATCTTGCCGGCCGGGCCGTGTCTGGTTCCAGCGTGAGATGGTCCTCGACTGATCCCCGTGTTGCACAGGTCGACTCGACGAGTGGATGGGTGCACGCGGTCAGTCCCGGCCGCGCACGGGTGGTAGCGGCGAGCGGCGAGTGGCGGGCCAGCGTGCCGATCGTGGTGCGAACCCCCCCGGCTGAACCCGCGGCGGTGGACTCAGCGTCGATCGCTCCGCACGGCTCACTCCGCGTGGGCGATAGCGTCACGCTGGAAACAGAGGCTGCGCGGTCCGAGGCAACGATGCTCCCCACGGACGAGCCCGCCGACACGCTTGCCGTACAGGGCTATGAGCCGGAGCCCGTTCCGCTCGTGGAGCCGGAAGAAGCCGCGGCCGAACCTGCCGACACCTTGGCCGAAGACCCTGGCGGAGCAGGCCGCCGGCTCGACGCCGGGATCTTGACGGGAGTGCAGCAGTGCTACGACGGGCTCCGGTCCAAGGACGTCGCCCGCGTGACGGAGTTGTACCGGCCAACTAACGAATCGGACAAGGACAAGCTGAACAAGCTGACACGCATTCTCCGAACGGAGGAGTGGTCAGCGGTGGTGGGTGAGCGCGTCGATGGGACCCGCCAGCTCCGCCCCTCGGCGGCGGCGATGGAATTCAGCTTCCAACTGGTGTGGAAGGACGCGTTCGGCGGCCGCCTCAGCAGCCGGCCGGTCTTCCGCGCCGAGTTCGGTAAAAGCGGGAATGGGTGGGAGATCTCCAGCTGTCGGATCGTAGGATCACCCAAGCTGTGATCGCCCACCTCAGTCGCGGAGTCCGATTGCGAGACCCAGGCGGAGCACGACGTTTGAGCCGGAGCTCGATTCCACGGGGACCGCGGTGCCGCTGGACTGGAGCGTCAGGACCCCGTTTCCCAGACGGTTGTACCCGAAGGTAGCTCCCAGGTCGAGATTGAGGCGCGAACCCAGCCTGATGAGGAGCCCGCCTCCGCCGTTCAGCTGCATGAAGGTCGAGGACAGCGAAAGGTCTCCCTCCGAAAAGCCGACCTTGAGCACCGAGAACCGCGCCGAGATGTACGGTGCGGCCACGTTGCTCCCGGCGTGAATCCGGTAGCGCGGCTCGATGAACCCGCCGTAGAGCCGTGCGTTCTCCATCCGGCCTTCGAGCTCATGGATGGTGAATTGGAAGCCTGCGCCGACGGACAGTGCGCCGGGCGTGTAGCGAAACTGGGCTTCCCCGCCTACGCCATCCTGCAGGCCAGTGAACACGTCCCCAAACACCCCGTTGACGAGCCCGGACGCCTGGAGCGAGAACGCTTGCGCCGATTGGGCCTCGAGATCGCCGCACAGTGTTCCGATGACGGCCCACGGTACCAGCCACGGGCAAACCTTCGGCATGCGTCCTCCGGTCAGCGGACGAACCAACGATTCATGGACGTGGGTGTTGGCGCGCGGACGTGGGCGGTATCGCGCGCAGTACCCCGCCGGGTGCGGAGGTTACCGGGTTTGGCCCCGGTTGCACGCTGTAGGAGAACTGTGCGGGCGAGCCGGCCAGGCCCGAACTGGACGCCATGGCGCAGAAGTCGCCCTCCGCTGGACCTGTCGGTTGGAAAGCGCTGGCGTACCCCCCGATGTCCGTCAGGGTATTGTACTCGCCGACACCGTCGCAGGTCCTCCACTCGATCGTCACGCCAGTGACGCCATTGCCGTACTGGTCCAGCACGCGGACTACCAGTGGCAGAGGGAGATCGGCATTGACTGGAGCAGATTGCCCATCGCCGGAGGTCTTCTCGAGCCGGAACGCGACATCGGGGATCGCTTCGACACTGACGCGGGAGACAGCTGCCCCTCCTACCTCGAGATCCACAAACTGGCTGCCGGCCGTCTGGGAGACGGTCCAGGAAATCAACTGTACCACGCCGCCGGCGTCGCTCACCCCCGCAGCTTCCACGGAGCCGCCGGCGGAGACTGAAATCACGATAGGCGCGTCTGCGACGGGCTGGTTCGCGGCGTCTGTCAGCACCCAGGTTATCGGGGTCACCAATCGCGTGCCGACGACGACCGGGCCTGCGGGGGCGGTGCGAATGGAGGCGGCGGCTACGCTCGGCAGCGTGACGGTGGCGGAGAGCACCGCGCTCGCCGGGCTCGTGCTGGCGAACTGGAGGGTGCGTGCGCCCGGTCCGCCGACGATGGCAAGGTCCGCATAGGCAGCCCGGCCTTGGTCATCGGTGAGAACACTCATCTGGCCGCCGAGCGTACCCTCTCCGGACGCCAGTGACGCACGAACCTCCACACCAGCCTGAGCGACCGGATTGCCACTGGCATCCTGCAGTTGAACCGAGGGCTGGAGGCCGAACGGCACTCTGCTTTGCGCTGAGGGTGATGGGGGTGCCGTTAGGGCGATCCGGACCGCTGTTCCGGCCGCAACCGAGATTGGATCGGAAGCCACCCCCGCGAGTGCGGCCGCGCTGAACGACAGCCTGTAGTCGCCAACGAGGCCGGTCAGCGAAAGATCGCGGAAGGTGGCGAGCCCGGAGGCATTCGTGGTCGCCGAGGCGTGCTGGAGCGTTCCGGCGGGACCCGACAAGAGCGTCGCAGTGATTGCCAGACCAGCCTGGGGTGCTGGATTGCCGAGCTCGTCCTCCACCTGAATGGCCGGCTGCCGGCTGAAGGGTACGCCGCTTCGCGCGGTGGGATCCGGCTGCACCTTGATCTCGAGCTTGCCTGCCGCTCCGGCGCGCGCCATGGCTGAAAAGACTACCGGATCGCCTCCGCCGGACTGAATCCGGGCCGTGAGCAAATACTGGAAGTCGGCGGATCTTCCCAGGGTCCAGCTGGTCACCTGTGCCACGCCCTGCTTGTCGGTGATCACTGTCGACGGGGACACCGAGCCGTCGCGATCCGCCGCGAAGGTGATGGCCATACCGGGCACCGGGTTGCCCGCTGCGTCGCGCACTACCACCGAAGGCGCGGGATTGACCGGGGAGTTGACGATTCCCTGGTAGGCCATGGGCGCGTTGGCCACCACCTGGGTGGGGGCTCCGGCTCCCACCTCCACGGTCCCGGAGACGATCTCCAACGTCGGAGCTGACACGCTGAAACGGAGCGTGCGCGCGCCCGCGGCCCCCAGAATCATCAGGTCGCCGTAGGTGGCGCGACCCGTGGCGTCGGTAGAGACGGTGGTCGTCCCGGTGAGCAGGCCAACGCCGGAGGCGATGGACACCGTAACATCCACTTCCGTGACCGGCTGATTGTCGGAATCGAGGACGGCCACGACCGGTTGCCGGTCAAAGAGGGCTCCGTTTTGTGCGACTGCTGGCGGGGCCTGCAGCAGGAGAAGCCTGGCAGGCGGAGGCCTGACGGCGTCGGCAGAAAAGGTCAGCGGCGAGCCACTCAGAGCGGAGCCGGCAGAGTTTGCCGCTACCGCCTGGACCGCCTGGGCTCCGGGCTGGGCGCCAAGTGTCCATTTAACCTCCACGCGGCCCTGGTAGTCCGAGCGGATCGTTGGTTTCGAGATGGTGCCGTCGTTCTGACCCACAGCAGTGAAGGTGACGTCGACATCCGGGATCGGACGGTCGTCGTCATCGGTGACCACGACTACCAGCGGCAGAGGGAGTTCGCGGCCGGGAGCTCCAACCTGTCCGTCACCCGACCCGGCCCGCAGGCTGGTTGCCTCTTCCCGCCCGGGCGGCGTGACGCAGAAGGGACCGCCACACAGATCCTCTCCGCCGCCGCATTGCTGCAGCGAGAGCGCCGCGATCCCCACCAGAAGTGGCGAGAGCCGCGTCCGTCGACCCGGAAGCCTGCACGAACGCTTCATGAGTAGTATCCGCGCCCTCACTCGATTCGGACGATGGGCGGCGCCGCAGCCGAACGCTGCGACGGGAGCGTCCGCGGAAGCCCCATTCCCAGTATCTCCCAGCCGGCGCGGCTGTCAAGCGGGCCGTGCGTGCATCACCAAGGGGCGGTGGTGTAGCGCACTGCCTCCTGGTTAACCTGCTGCGCGACCTTCTCCGGGCTCCTGGTGTGGAGATCGATCATCCCGGTCCGCTCATGGAGGATAAGCTGAGCGGACATCAGCCCGTGTCCCTCCGCAGGAGGAGCCGGTGCCGCTCTGAACGAGAGGACCAATCGGTGCCGTTGCTCGATTCCGCGTACCTCGTAGGTAACCTGCCTCCGGCCAGGCGTGTACCCTTCGGTCCAGCCGAGCGCGATAAAGTTGTTGAGATCGGGATTCAGCGGAATAAAGCGGCTCCTCGAATGAGAACCGGGGCAGTAAGGAAACGGATGGGTCCCCAACGTCATGAACCCGTCCGACGAGAGGTCGAACCAGGTATACAGCACGCCGAAGAACTCGAACTCGAAGCCGAGCGGCAGCGGTCCCGTTGTTTGGTCCTCGCCCAGATCGACCACGTGCGCCGTCGGGTCTGGCTCCGGCGCGAACTGGATGGACATGGCTGTGGACCTTCCGCCCGCGACCCCGAGGGTACCGACCGGCCTCCGCGCCGCGAGCGGCTTTCCCGGTCCGTGGCGGGCATTGAGGAGGGCAAGGGCGGCGAAAGAGCTATCGAAGAGCGGTCGGGGTTGGCCTGACATACAGACTCCTGGCTGGGATTCCTGGCGTGCCTCCTGACCCTGATGGTGCGCCTGGGGGATCAAGCCGTCGTCAAGTGGGTCCCTCGTCATTGACATCCCGCACGGCTCACGGAACCTTCCCACCTCGATCCCGGATCCTCGCATGACACAAGCGGGTGCTCATGATCCTCTGCCGCACCTTGGGACCAGTCGAGCTGAGTGTCGACGGGGGTCCCGCCCCTCCTGAGCTCCTGTGGCGGAAACATCTCGCCCTGTTGGTCTATCTCGCCCGCTCGCCGCGACGCGGCCGAAGCCGCGAGCACCTGATCGGCCTGCTCTGGGGCGACCGGACTGAAGCTGCAGCCCGGCACTCACTTAGCGAGGCGCTGAGGGTGATCCGCCATCATGCGGGCGAGGGTTCTGTGGAGGTGACCGTCGGCCAGGTGCGCCTGGGGCCGGCGTCGGTGCAGCTCGACGTGGACCGGCTGGTGGAGCTCGCGGCAGCGGGCGACTGGGCCGCCGCAGCCGAGCTGGTGTCGGGTGAGTTTCTCGAGGGCTTCTCGCTGGCCGAAGCGTCCGAATTTGAGAACTGGCTCGGGTCAGAGCGTGAAATCTGGGGCCGGCGGGGGGTGGAGGTGTTGGTGAGCTGCGCCGAGGCCCACGCGCAGGTCGGAAAGGTCGAGGAGGCCTGCGGGTTTGCGAGTCGGGCTCTTGGTCTCCAACCGACGTCGGAGACGGCGCTTCGGTGCGCCCTGCGTTGCCGATCCCTGGCGGGCGACCGTGCCGGGGCACTCGCGCTCTTCGAGCGCTTCCACTCCCGACTGGCTGAGGAGGTGGGGGCCGAGCCTAGTCAGGAGACCCGGTGGTTGATAGAGCGGGTGCGGCGGGAGCGCGCCCCCCGTGCCGAGGTCCAGGGGACCCACACCGACGACATGATGGTTGATCGGCCGCCGCTGGAGGGTCGAGGGCAGGAGCTCCAGCGTCTGCTCGAGGCGGTTGGCGGGTCAGCCCGCGCTCGGCGCGCGGTTCTGCTCGTGGTCGAGGGGGATACAGGGATGGGGAAAACCCGACTGTTGGACGAGCTACTGAGCCGGCTCCGACTCGACGGAACCGCAGTGATCGCTGCCCGGGCGGTTGAGGCGGACCGCGCTGAGCCCTGGAGCGGCGTGCTTGCGCTCGCACGCGGCGGGCTGCTGGAGGCTCCGGGGGTGGGCGGAGCCGCTTCGGCAGCACTTGCCGCCTTTGCCGAGGTGCTGCCCGAATGGGCGGAGCGTTTCAGCGGGGCGGCCGCTCTGGCGGCGCCGTACCCCTTGGGCCGGGCACTGGCGGAGGCGCTCCGCGCGGCGGTGGAAGAACAGCCGGTCGCGATTGCGCTGGACGATGCCCAGTGGCTCGACCAGGACTCGGCCCTTTCGCTCAGCGCGATCCTTCGCGACCTCGTGGCCACCCCGCTCACGCTGGTCCTTACGATCGTGCCCTATCCGCCTCGACCCGAGCTGGACGAGCTCCGGGTCCGGGTCGGCCGGGAGATCGAGGGCCTGACGGTGCGGCTCCGCGTTTTAGACCGAGCGGCAATCCGACGTATGGCGGAGCGAATGTTGCCGGGTTACGACCCGGTTGCGATCGACCGCGTCGTGCGCCGGGTGGCGACCGATTCCGCGGGATTGCCGCTTCTCGCGGTCGAGCTCCTGCGAGCGGTCGCGCTCGGGCTCGATCTCGGGACCATTTCGGGGGCGTGGCCGGAGCCGTTTCGTACCCTCGACCAGAGCCTTCCTGGCCACCTCCCTGATGCCGTGGTCGCTGCCATTCGCATCGGGGTTCGGCGCCTGAGCCCACCGGCCCAGCGCGTGCTCTCCGCCACTGCCGTCCTGGGGGACCTGGTGCCTCCGGCCGTGCTGGAGCGGGCACTCTCGTTGCACCCGGAGGAAACGGCCCGGGCGCTGGACGAGCTGGAGTGGCACCGCTGGCTGGTGGCAGAGCCGCGGGGGTACTCCTTCGTCGCTCGGATTGTGCGACAGGTGGTCGAGCGGGACATCGTCACCCCGGGGCAGCGGCGACGGGTGCTGGAAGCGGTCGACCGGGTATCGGATTCTCTGGGCGATGCGACCCGATCCCGGCGCAGACTGCCTCGGTAGTTCCTCGATTCAAGCCTTCAGCGACGCGGTGCGATTTTCCAGAGCTCGCCGTTCCCCTCGTCGGTGACGACATACAGTGCGCCGTCCGACCCCTGCCGCACATCACGCACCCGCTGGCCCCGATCGGCCAGGAGGTGCTCCTCCCCGGTCACCCGATTGTTGTCGAGGGTCAGCCGCACGAGCTTGTTGTCCTTCATGCCGCCGACGAAGAGGTTGCCTTTCCAGGCCGGGAAGGCGTCACCGGTGTAGAATTGCGCGCCCGAAGGAGCGATGACCGGATCCCAGTAGTAGACCGGTTGCTCGGTCCCCTCACGCGCGGTCACCGCACCGGCAATGGGCTGCCCCGAGTATTCCTCGCCGTAGGCCACCACCGGCCAGCCATAGTTTTTTCCCTTCTCCACCCGATTCAGCTCGTCGCCGCCGTTGGTACCATGCTCGATCCCCCAGAGCTGGCCTTGGGGATCGAAGGAGACGGCCTGCACGTTCCGGTGACCGCGAGACCAGATCTCCGGCAGTGCGTTGGACTGCCCGACGAAAGGGTTGTCCTTCGGCACCGAGCCGTCGGGATTGATCCGCAGGATCTTCCCCATATGGCTATCGAGCCGCTGGGCCTGCGGCCGCATCGGCGAGTCCGACCGCTCCCCCAATGTGATGTATAGCATCCCGTCAGGACCAAAGGCCAGCCGGGAGCCGAAGTGCTTGTCGCCATCGTAGGTCGGCATGGCCCGGAAGATCACCTTGACCTGTCCCATGCTTTGCCGGTCCGGCGACAACACCCCGCGCGCGACGCTCGTAGCGTTGCCGCGGTTGCGCGGCTCGCTGTAGCTCCAGTATATCGTCTGGTCGGCGTCGAACCTGGGGCTGAGCGCCACGTCGAGCAGGCCACCCTGGCCCGCCGCGGCGACCGCGGGCAGGCCAGCGATGGGCTTGCCCACCTTACCGCCGGCCGAGACGACGCGCAGGCGGCCCGGCTTCTCCGTCACCAGCAGGTCGCCGCCCGGCAAGGGTTCCACGGCCCAGGGATGCTCGAGGCCTTTGGCCAGCACGGCGACATCGAAGACGACGTCCGACTTCACGCCGCAGGTTCGAGTCTGGCCCGGAAACGCTGGACGTTGGTCGGGCGCGTTCGGTTTGCGGGTGTCGAGCGCTGGGCAGGTGGCCGCCCCGGCGGTGGTGTCCCCAGAGGCCTGGGATCTAGCCTGGTCCGCCGCCTGGCCCCCGGCGCGCTGGTTACAGGCCGTACCGGCGGCTGCAAGGACGAAGATCGAAATGAGCGCTGCACGGTCAGTCCACATGATTCCTCTCAGAAGGGCGCGACGACGACAAGGGCGGTTTCCTGGGAAGATGAACATGGTGGGCAAAGACTCGCAACTCGGTAGCGAGGAGATCGGTCGACCGCTCTACTCTGCCCAGTTCCGAGGCTCGAGCATGGCGAGCAGCTCCGCCTCGAAGGAGCCGGGTTGGTACACCGGCGAGTAGTCCCACGCGGCCTGTGGCGGGAGGCTCATCAACACACTCTCGATCCTGGCCCCCGTCTGCAGGCCGAAGAGTGTTCCCCGATCGTGCACCAGGTTGAACTCGGCATAGCGACCCCGCCGCACCAGCTGGAAGTGGCGCTCCCGCTCGCCGAACGGAAGGTTCCGGCGACGCTCGACGAGCGGCCCGTATGCAGCAGGTAAGACCTCCCCGATGCCGGCGGCGAAATCGAAGAGCCGCGGCAGACTCAGGCCGCTCTCCCCGGTACGCAGGTGGTCGAAGAAGATTCCGCCGATGCCCCGCCGTTCTTCGCCCCGGTGCGTGTTCACGAAATAGTGGTCACACCAGGTCTTGAACCGGGGGTAGAACGTGGGATGGTGCCGGTCGCAGATCGTCTTGAGCGTGCGGTGAAAATGGCTGGCGTCCTCCGAAAAGGGATAGGTCGGCGTCAGGTCGGTCCCGCCGCCGAACCAGGCATCCATCAGCTCCCCGTTGGGCCGAAGGATCTCGAAGTACCGGACGTTGAGATGAACCGTGGGAACCATTGGGCTACGGGGATGGATCACCAGGCTGAGCCCGGCTACCGAGAAGCTCAGCGGCTCCGGGCCCAGGGGGCGCGCCCCGATCCGTTGGGCCAGTTGCGGCTCCAGTACGCCCTCGACGCTGGAGCGGTTCACCCCTGCCTTCTCGAAGGTCGCTCCGTCGGCTAGTACGCGGCTGACGCCTCCGCCACCGCCCGGCCGGTCCCAACGATCCTCCCGGAATGATCCGCCGCGATCCAAGTGGGTGAAGAACTCGGTCGTCTGGTCGTGGAGGCGTTCGATCCAGGAGCCAACCTGAGCCCGGAGACCCGGCACCTCGGTCACCTTGCCCGCCACTCCTGTACCGCCTGGACGAAGGCCCGAGCGTGCGCCACCGGTACGTCCGGCAGGATGCCGTGTCCCAGGTTGGCGATGTGCGCCCGACCGCCAAACTCGTCGAGCATCTGGTGGGTTCGCTCCCGAATGAGCGGAGGGGATGCGTACAACCAGCAGGGATCCAGATTCCCCTGGAGCGTGACTAATGACGCAGGCAGCCGGCGCCGCGCATCCGCCGCATCGGTCTGCCAGTCGACGCCCACCACATTTGCCCCCGTTTCCCGGGCAATCTCTTCCAGCGCCCACCCCGAACCGGGCGCGAACACGATGACGGGCGCTCCGGCCGTGCCGGCCAGACGGGCTGCCCGGCCCAGATAGGGCAGCACGAATTCGCGAAAGTCCCTGGGTCCGAGCGCCCCGGCCCAAGAGTCGAAGAGCTGCACTACCTGGGCGCCGGCCTTTACTTGCGCGACCAGAAACTGTCCGACGATGTCCGCCAGCCGGGCCAACAACTGGTGCGCTCGGGTTGGGTCCTCCACTAACAGGCGCTTGGCCAGACTGAACGACTTGGAGCCACCGCCCTCGACCATGTAGCTCATCAGCGTCCAGGGCGCCCCGGCAAAGCCGATGAGCGGAACTCGTCCTCCCAGCTCTCGGCGGGCCAGGCGCACGGCAGCGAGCACATGACCGAGGGCCTCTTCGGGATCGACGTCGCGCAAGCGGTCGAAAGTCGCGGGGGATCGCAACGGGTCGTGAAAGCGGGGACCAACGCCGTCCTCCACCGTAAGCGTCATACCCATTGCCTGGGGCACCACGAGGATGTCGCTGAAGATGATGGCCGCGTCAACTCCGATTAGGTCCACCGGCTGAAGGGTGACCTCCACCGCCAGCTCCGGCGTGCCCACCATGGTGAGGAAATCGGCTCGCTCCCGCACCGCCCGGTACTGCGGCAGATAGCGGCCGGCCTGCCGCATTATCCAGACGGGGGGCCGCTCCACCGCTTCGCGGCGGCAAGCACGCAAGAGCAGGTCATTCATGAGTCGACCGTCGTGCGAGCAGGTTCTTGATCGCGACAGCGAGCGCCTCGGCGCTGGGGCTCGAGGCAGTGGCCGCGGGTGACCAACCCGATGCCCGGGCGGCGGCGGCCGTGGTTGGCCCGACGGCCAGCAGATCCGGCCTCGCTCCCGGAGGGCAGACGCGGACCAGGAGATCGGCCACGGTCGGGCTCGCTACAACGAGGACCGTACCTCGGGCCGCTGCCGCCTTTGCCGCCGCTTCAGTGGCCAGCACCGACCGGTAGCAGATGACCTCATCCACCCTGATACCGTGGCTCTGAAGCCGCCTCGGCAGCTCATCCCGCCGGGCGTCCCCGCAGGGGAAAAGCACGGCCCCACCAGCCTCGGCGCCGAGCATCGCTCGCGCCAACGCCTCCGCGGCACCCAGTGCTTCGGCATCAGCCTGACTGGGTGCGCGAACCCGCCCCAGCGCATCGCCGAGCGCGGATGCCGTGCCCGGCCCAGCGGCCCAAACCATTGGCCTTTGCTGGCCCAGCGGGCGGCGAGTGCACCGAGCAGCCATGCGGCCCACAACCGCCGCGGCCGCCCGCGGTGATGTGATGGCCACGGCAGCGTAGGACTCCCAACGGTCGAGCGCCGAATCCAGTGGGGTCCAATCGGCCGGCGGGGCGAAATTCATCAGCGGATGCTCCTCCACCAGAACCGGAATCGCTCTCAATGCCTCGATCAATCCCGGGAAGCTTCCCTCGGAGGCTGTCAGTACCACCGTTTCAGCCATCAGGGCTCGGTGACGGCCGGAGCCGCCGCCTCGCGCACCTCGGCAAGGATCGTAGATGCGCCCTCTCCCAACAGCCGCTCAGCCAAGGCGGTGCCGAGTGCGGCCGCGGCCGCCTCGCTGCTCGCGGGACCGGTTTCATGCCCTTCCACCGCTCGCTCGCCGTCGAGCGAAATGACTCGGCCTCGAAGCCGTAGCTTCGACTGGGCCGCAGAGCCCTCGAATTGCGCATGGGCCCCTACCGGCACCTGGCAGCCTCCCTCCAACCGCCGCAGAAAGGCGCGCTCGGCGGCAACCTCAACGGAGGTAGCGGGGTCGTGCACCGCCCCGCGGACTGCACCCTGTACCTCCGGGTCATCCGCTCGTACGGTCACCGCGAGTGCACCCTGTCCTGGTGCGGGCAGCATGACCTCGGGAGAGAGCCGTTCGCCGATCCGATCCGCCAGACCCAGTCGGATGAGCCCCGCGGTGGCGAGCACGATCCCAGTCCACTCGGGCCGTGCATCGAGCTTGGCCAGCCGGGTGTCCACGTTACCGCGGATGTCGACGACCCGGAGGTCGGGACGGACGCTGAGGAGCTGCGCCCGGCGCCGGAGACTGCTGGTTGCGATCACTGCCCCGCTCGGAAGGTCGCTCCATCGCAGCGGGCTCCTGCCGACGAGAGCATCCCGCGGATCCTCTCGGGGGCTGACCGCCGCGATGATGATTCCAGAGGGAAGCTCGGTTGGCAGGTCCTTGAGAGAATGAACCGCGAGGTCGATCCGGTTTTCCAGAAGGGCGTCGTCAATCTGTTTGGTGAATAATGCCCGGCTCCCGATCCGGGCCAGCGGAACCTCCGGGATCAGGTCGCCGGTGGTCTTGATCTCGACTCGCTCGGTCTCGAAACCTGCGGCCCGGAGAAGGGAGCGGACCCGCTCGGTTTGCCATACTGCCAGCGCGCTGCTGCGGGTGCCGATCTTGAGGCGCGCACCCTGCGGCCTCAATCCGGCCCCACGGCGGACGCGTTCCGGGACGGGGGCTGGCCCGCGGCGGCCAGTCCGTCGATGCCGAGAACCTCCGCGATTCGGGCAGCGGCCTGCTCGCCCGAGCCGATCGCGTCTCCAAGGGACACCCCGTCTCGATAGGTTCCGGCCAGTACCAGTCCTGAATTGCGCCGTTCCACGTCGTCCGCAATCTCCTTGAATCTGCCGTAGCCGAGGACATACTGCGGAATCGCCTTGGGCCAGACCTGAACGGCCCGGAAAGTGGGCTCACCCCGGGTGCCGAGCAATGGTCGCAGGTCGTCCAGCACCCGCGCGGTGAGCGTCTGGGGGTCGGCCTGGACGAAGTCGGAATCGCGGGTGCCGCCGACGAACGCGGTCAGCATCACATGTCCCTCGGGCGCGCGGTCCGGGAAAAGAGAAGAGGAGAAGATCACGCCGAGAACTCGCCTGCGCTCGACCTCGGGAGTCAGGAAACCGAACCCGTCGAGTGCATGGGTTACCTGCTCCCGCTGAAAGCCCAGCGCGAGAACCGCGACCGGCGGGTGGAGAATGCTCGATAGCGTGGACAGTCTTTCCGCAGCCGCCAAGTCGAGGTCGATCTCATCCAGGCTGTGCGCCGGGGCGGCGTAGACCACGGCGTCAAATAGCTCGGGCGTTTGAAAGGCCGCTCCTACTGTCCAGCCTCTTGGTCCGGAGCGAATCTGGGTGACCGGCGCCCGCAGCCTAACCTCGCTGTTCAGCTCTCGCCCCAAGGCATCAGGAATCTCCTGAAGCCCACCGCGGAAGGAGATGACGCTCCCAGGTCCCGGCCCCGTCACTCCGCGAGCCTTCATCATCTGCACCAACGCTTTCACGACCGATCCGTGGGTGCGCTCCAGGGCGTGGAGCTTCGGCACAGCATGGCGCACCGAGAGCTGCTCGGGGTCCCCGGCGAAGATTCCAGCGATGAAGGGATTGACGATGTAGTCCAGCACTTCCTGGTTGAAGCGCCGCCGGACGAACGCGGCCACGCTTTCTTCCAGCGGAGAGTCGCCGGCCTCGACCAGCGGCTCAC
>JBKJZM010000322.1:0-7910 GCA_046715295.1 Gemmatimonadales bacterium
CACTTGGCCCGCTGGTGAGCTGGGGCAGGTACATCTCGCGATAGTAGTAGCCGTGAGGGACCTTGATCTGACGCAGCACCGGCTCCCGCTGGGCCGGCAGGAGGCCGGGCAGAAACAAAAACACCAAGGCCGGGACGAGGGTCTTTGTGACGCTCGACTGGAGCAGCACGGCCGTCACCCGCGCCGTGACCGCGCTGCAGCCAAGCGTGCGCGCCAGTACACCACGCCCCCGAGCAGGACGAATAGCGCGGCCCCGCCGATGACCTTGACCCGGAACAGCCACGGCTCCGCGGTGTCGGAGGGCGGAATGCTGGCGACCATCATGGCCAGCATGGTGAGGAGAAGGCCGCTGACACCAATGGCCACTGCGGCCGCCTTACCCCGACGCCAGGAGCCGGAACCGGGCAGCGGCTCACGAATGCGGACGATCAAATACGTGAGAAAGAGATAGATGTACGGGATGAAGTAGATCAGCAGCATCGTGTCGAGGAGCATCAGGTATGCCCGCTCCACCGTGGTCCCCCTTCCCAGGATCGAGAGGAGCATGAAGATGGTGGCCAGCACCGCCTGAGTGAGGATCGCTACATAGGGAGTCTTCCACCGGGGGTGTACCCGGCCGAACGCCGGAGGGAAGTACCGATCGAGTCCAATGACGAAAGCCACCCGCGCCGGGCCGGTAAGCCAAGCCCCGATGCCTCCAATATTCCCCAGTACGTACAGAGCCGCCGCAGCCGGGATGAGCCAGCCTAACCCACCGAAGTCCCGGGCCCCCGCCGCCATCGCCTGGAAGAATCCCGAGACGATGTGGACCTCGGAGCTCGGCACCAGCCAGAGTAGCGACGCGGTTCCCGCGATGTACAGGAACGCGATAAAGGGGGCTGCGATGTAGATGGAGCGCGGCAGGGTCCGGCGGGGGTTCTTGATCTCGTCCCCCATCACGGCGCAGAGCTCGAGCCCGGCATACGCGAAGGCGATCGACGCCCAGAGATTCAGCTGCGACATGTTGCCGAGGTTGGGCGTAATGGTGTCGAGAGTGATGGGTGTGGCCGCCGGCCGCGTGAGCATGGCATGGATGCCGAACCCGATGAGCACCGCGCCAGGGATGTAAGTGCCCAGGGCGCCAAGGTTCTGCAGCCAGCGTCCGGTTTTGAGACCAACCACGTTCAAGAGCACCGCAAGCCAGAGCGCGGCCAGCGTCGCGGTGAGGATGTAAGTCCAGTCATCCATCAGGCCACTGCCGCCCCGTCCGATCGCGTAGGTGCCGATGACGGCGGTGGACATCAGCAGATTGGGGTAGTAGAGGATGTTGTTGACCCAGTAGCACCAGCCGCAGAGAAACGCGTGGCCTTCGCCGAAGGTCCGCTTGGTCCAAAAGTAGATCCCGCCCTCCTGGGGAAACCGGGAAGACAGATCGCTGACCGCAAGTCCCTGCGGAATGAAGAAGAACAGCCCCGCCAGCACCCACAGCGCTAGCGAGCTGGGCCCAGCAGCCGCGGCGGTGGCTGTCCACCTGAGACTGAGGATGGCCACGATGTTGAACAACACGAGATCGCGGAGGGTCAGGACGCGGGGCAGTTCCAGGTGCTGGGTGGCGTCGGTGGGAGACGCCGTGACGGTACTCATGCGGTCTCGGTCATCGTTTGAGGTAGACCCGCTTCGGATCGAGCACCTCGCGCAGGAGATGCAACTCGCGCTCGCTCGGGGTGGGCACTTCGCTCAACCGGCTCCGGCTCCGGAGGGACCAGCCGATTCCCTGCGCCACCTCGGTGGCCGCAATGCCGGGGTAAAGAGCCGCAAGCACCAGCTCACCGCTCTCCGGGTCGGCCTCCAGAACCGCCTTGTCGGTTATCACCCTGGTGGGTCCGGCGCCGGGCATGCCCAGTTCACGGCGCGTCCGACCCTTGGCTCTCAGACCGGGGCTGGTGATGAAATCCACCCGCTCGGGAAACACCCGCCGGTCGAGCCGACTGATCACAACCGTTCGATGGGCGTGCACCGCGATCTCCGTCGCGCCACCGCTGCCGGGGAGGCGCACCGAAGGCCGGTCGTAGTCGCCGACGACGGTGGTATTGATGTTTCCATAGCGGTCGATCTGAGCACCACCCAGCAGGCCAACCTGGATCCGACCATTCTGCAGGAAATATTGAAACACGTCAGCCATGCTGCACACCATCAGCGAGCCGGTTACCAGTGCCGGATCCCCAATCGAGACCGGGAGGCGCTCGGGGACGGCGCCCACGGCCCCACTCTCGTAGATCAGCACCAGATTTGGGGCGTGCGTCTCGCGGGCGAGGTTGCAGGCGAGGTTGGGGAGTCCAATGCCGACGAAGACCACTTCCCCATCCCGCAGCTCCCGGGCGGCGACGGCAGTCATCATTTCGGAGGGCGTATAACCCTCAGAACCCATAGTTCACCCCGGCACACACCCGCTGCGACGCCTTCAGCCGGTCCAGCCCGCCGCACCGCTCAACGTACTCCCTGCGGTCCGCTACTCCATACACCAGCTCATCCAGGTAACGGCTCAAGGCGGCGGGATCGCGGGAGATCGGCTCCCAGTTGATGTAGAACTCGTTGTCCCGGTCGTAGTAGCCTTGGGCGTAGGATGGGTGGGCGCCCCAGGGCTCCACCACCACGGCATCGACGATCAGCCCTGGAATGACGGTGCGGTTGGGATCGGCCCGGATCTGGGACTGGTCAACCAGCTCCTCGACCACCACGATGGCCCGGCGTGACGCGAACGCAGCTTCCTTCTGCACGCCGAGAAGACCCCAGATCTGGGCGTTTCCGTCGGGATCCGCGCGCTGGGCGTGGACAATGGTCACGTCCGGATTGAGCGCGGGCACCGTAGCGAGAACCTCGCCCGAATACGGACAGGTGACCGTGCGAATCGCCGGGTTCACCGTCGGGAGATCGGTCCCCATGTAGTTGCGCATGGTCCAGAACGGGAGCCGCGACGCGCCGGCGCTGAGCCGGGCCACCATCCCGAAGTGGGAGTATTCCTCGAGCTCCAGCGGGGGGTGCTTTCCTTCCACCGCTCGCCGAAAGGCGTGCAGGGAACCCGCTCCTGGATTTCCGGCCCAGGAGAACACCAGCTTCCTGGCGCAGCCGGCCGCGATCATCTGGTCGTAGATCAGGTCAGGGGTGAGCCGGCAGAGGGTCAAATTCCGGCGGCCCTGGCGGATGATTTCGTGGCCGGCGGCAAAGCAGATAAGGTGAGTAAAGCCTTCGATCACGACGGTGTCGCCGTCGTGCACATGCGTGGCGATGGCCTCCCGCATGGTGACCACCTTCGAGCGACCGCTCAATCGAGCGCGGCCAGGCAGGCGTCGATCATGTCCATGGCGGTATCCACGTCATGCTGATCCACCACCAGCGGGGGTGCCAGCCGGAGCGTACTCTTCCCCGCCCCAAGCAGCAGCAGCCCCTGGCGAAAGGCCCGCTGCACCAGCTCGTGAACCAGCTCGCCGGCGGGCTCGCGGGTCGTCCGGTCCTTCACAAACTCGATCCCCACCATGAGCCCGCGACCGCGCACGTCGCCGATGCACGGGTGTTTAGCCTTCAGATCGGCGGCGCGTGCGAGGACCCGCTCACCCATGCGCGCCGCATTGGCCATCAGCCCGCCTTCGACCAGGTCCAGCGTCGCGAGCGCGGCGGCGCAGCAGACCGGGTTGCCCCCGAAGGTCGAGCCGTGTGAGCCGCTTTCCCAGGTCGTGATTGACTCCCGGGAAATCATCGCTCCGATCGGCATTCCCGAGCCGAGACCCTTGGCGGTGAGCAGGATGTCAGGCTCAACTCCGTCATGCTCGCAGGCAAACATCCTTCCGGTGCGGCCAACGCCCGACTGAACCTCATCCGCCACCAGCAGAATTCCATGCCGGTCACAAAGCTCCCGCAGGGCCGGTAGGTACCCGGCCGGCGGCACGATGTAGCCACCTTCGCCCTGAATCGGCTCGACGAAGATGGCGGCGACATCCTTGGGGTCGAGGTGCCGGGTGAAGAGCTCTTTCTCGATGACGTCGACACATCCCCGGTTGCACGCGGGCTCATCGGCACAGAACTGACACCGGTAGCGGTAAGCGAACGGAACGTGATGCACATCCGGAAGCAGCGGGCCGAAGCCCGCGTGCTGGCGCGCCTTGCTCGAAGTCAGCGTCACGGCGCCGGTCGAGCGCCCGTGGAAGGCGCCTCGAAAGGCGATGATGGCGGTGCGGCGGGTGGCGTAACGGGCGAGCTTGATTGCCGCTTCGACCGCTTCGGTGCCGGAGTTCGTGAGGAAGACGCGCTTCTTCGCGGGACCCGGCGCCACCTTGGCCAGGCGCTCGCACAGCGCCGCCATGCCCTCGTAGTAGAAGTCGCCCCCACAGATGTGGAGGAACCGGTCAGCGGCGTCTTTCACCGCGGTCACGACCTTGGGGTGCCCGTACCCGGTGGCCGACACGGCAATGCCGGCCATGAAGTCGAGATAGCGGTTGCCGTCCACATCCTCCACCATGACGCCCTGACCCCGGGCGACGACCAGCGGGTACTCCTTGATGTAGCAGGTGGAGGTCCACTTGGCGTCGCGGTCCACGATGGCTCGAGCCTTCGGGCCCGGCGGCGGAACGACAATCTTTGGGTAGTCGCGTGCAGTCATAGAATCCCTTCTCAGCCTTCGATCACGGTGCGGCTCTGCTCCCGCATGAACTGGGCGACGTAGTAAGGGCCGCAGCCCCCCTTGCCGGTCGAGCCGGATCCCTTCCAGCCGCAGAAGGGCTGCGCCCCGGGCCAGGCACCCGTCGTGGCCCCGGTACGCTTGTTGGCGTAGCACACGCCGGCCTCGACCTCATCGAAGAAGCGCGCGATCTCGGTGGGATCGCCGGAGAATATGCCGGCCGTAAGGCCGTACTCTACCCGGTTGGTCTCGGCGATCGCCTGCTCGAGTCCGGCCACCTCTCCCACCGCAAGGAAGGGCACGAACAGCTCTTCCTGAAACAGCGAGGAGTCGAGCAGCAGCGTTGCAATCGTCGGCGCAGCGTAGTGGCCTCGGTCGAAGATACCTCCACTCAGCCGCGCACCACCGAGCAACACCGCTCCTTCCTCCCGGGCCTGCGCCACCGCGCGACCAAACCGTTCCAGTGAACGTTCGTTGATCACCGGTCCGAAGAACACGTCCCGCTCCGACGGGTCGCCCATTCGGATTGCCCGGGTCCTTTCCAGGAGCCGGTCCAGGAATGGGGCCAGGATCTCGCGCTGCACGTAAACCCGGGAGGTAGCGCTGCATTTCTGATTCTGGAGGCTGAATGCCGAACGCATGACCCCCTCCGCCGCGGCATCGAGATCGGCACCCCGAAGCACCACGGCCGCGTTCTTTCCTCCGAGCTCGAGGAGACACGGCTTGATCCAGCGACCGCTGAGCCCGGCGTGGATCCGCATGCCCACCTGTTTCGAGCCGGTGAATACCACTCCGTCGATTCCGGGATGCTGCCACAGCGAGTCGCCGATCTCTTCGCGTCGCCCGACCAGGATGTTGAACACACCGGGTGGTAATCCCGCGTCGCGATACACCTCGTAGAGCTTGAGCCCGGTCCAGGGCGTGTCCTCCGCCGGCTTATACACTACCGCGTTTCCGGCAGCCAACGCCGCGGACGACATGCCGGCAGACAAGGCGAGGGGGAAGTTGAATGGCGCGATGCAGGCAAAGACCCCGTACGGACGGAGCACGTCGGTGTTTCGCTCGACCGGCGTGATCCGGGCCATCGGCCGGACGAACCCGTCGGCCTCCTCGACCTGTTGGCAGTAGTAGTCGATCAGGTCGGCCGACTCCTCGGCGTCGCCCATGGCTTCGAGCCTGCTCTTGCCCACTTCCAGACTCATCAGGGCAGCCAGCTCATACTTGCGTTCCCGGATCAGCGCGGCGGCGCGGTGGAGCAAGAACATCCGCTCCTTCCAGGGACGCCGAGCCCAGTCCTGCTGCGCGCGCCGGGCCGCGGCCACGGCGGCATCGACGTGAGTTGCTGCCGCAGCCGCGAATCGACCGAGCACGATGGTATGGTCAATCGGTGACCGATCCACCAGGGGCTCGGCTCGCGTCTGCACCGGCTGTCCGTCAATGTAGAACGGGTGCAGTTGCCCAGCCTGCTGCCTGACCGCGGCAAGTGCAGCGGTGAAGTGGTGGTGAAACTCCTCCAGGTCTCCGCTGGCGGAGGTGTAGGTGATCTTGGCTGGGGCTGTCATCTCGGGGCTGCAACCTGTGCGATTGTTTGTTTGAGAGCGCGGCTGAAGAGCGCCACCAGCTCGCCGATCTGTTGCTCCTCGATCACGAACGGCGGCGCCAGCATGGCGAGATCGCCGGTCCCATCGGCGAGCTGCCCCGCGTTGGGCCAGACGACAAGGCCATTCTCGAGCGCCACAGCTGCAAACGATTCCGCGAAGCGCGCCGACGGGGGAAATGGGCGCCTCGTGGTCTTGTCCTCCACGAACTCGATGCCTGCCAACAGCCCTCTCCCGCGCACGTCCCCCACGCACGGCAGCGTGCGCAGCTCCTGCAGGCGCTGATGAAACACGCTGCCCATCTCGGCACACCGTTCAATCAGGTGGTGACGCCTCAGGTACTTGATGGTGGCGACCCCCGCAGCGCAGAGAGTCGCGTGGTGCGAGAACGTCTGCGCGTGGAGCAACGCCCCGGAGCCGCGGGCCAGCACACCAACCAGCCGGCGCGGAGCCACCACCGCGGAGAGCGGCACGTAACCCCCGCCGATTCCCTTCCCCAGCACCATGATATCCGGCACGATGCCATACGGCTCCAGCGCCGACCAGGTTCCGGTGCGGCCCGCCCCCGTGAGTATCTCATCGGCAATCAGCAGGACTTCGTGCCGAGTGCAGATCTCGCGTACCCGCCGCCAGTAGCTGGGAGCGGGTACCGAGGCCCCCGTGGACGAGCCACCCACCGGCTCGGCGATCAACGCGGCAATCGAGTCCGGACCCTCGCGCACAATGGCCGCTTCGACGGCATCGCCGCTGCAGGTCGCGCATAGCGGAGGCGCGCCACCGCATTCGCAGCGGAATGGGTAGGGCGCAGGTGCCCGCGCCACCGTGACCAGCCACTCCAGATAGGGAGTCTTGTACTGCTCCCGCGACGAGGCTGAGAGCGCCAGCAGTGTATTGCCGTGATAGGACGGCGAAAACGCGAGCAGCTTCTGTTTCTTCGGGCGGCCGGATTCCACCCAGTACTGGCGGGCCAGCTTGAGGGCCGCCTCGACTGCCTCGGACCCGCTGGCGAGCGGATAGACCGTGTCGAGGTCACCGGGAGAGAGACCCGCGATCTCGGTGGCGAACTCTTCGACCGCGTCGTGGGTGAACACGCTTCCGCTGACGTAGGCAAGCCGTCCAGCCTGGCACGCCAGCGCCTCCGCGATCTCGCTCACCCCATGACCCACATTCGCGACGTAGGCGCCGCCGGAGCCATCGAGGTAGCGGCGTCCATGGTCGTCATACAGGTAGCAGCCGTCTCCCCGAACGATGCGCGGGTACTCTCGCGTCAGCTTACGGTAGAACACGTTGGAGGAGGGGTAGCGATGGGTCATGGATGAATCGCGGAATGTGGCTAATCAGTCGGGGGTCCGCCAGGGCGGGTTGGGGAGTGAGCTAGGAGCCGGGAGCTAGGGAGCGAGAAGCTAAAGAACGGGAAGGCTAACCATAGGGCTGGCAACTACCAGGTCCCGGCTCCCGGCTCCTGCGCCTAGCTCCAAGCTCCCAGCCCAATATGGCCCATATTCTGCATACCTAATCGCCGACCGGGCCCTTTCCGGGCCGATGCAGCAACCTTTTCCGCCAGTCGAAACCATGCCATCTCCACTCGTCGTCGAAGCGTTACGGGAACAGCTGGTCAGAGTGCTGGATTGGTATCGGCTGCAGCGGCCTGCCTTCGGCTG
>JBKJZM010000323.1:0-18572 GCA_046715295.1 Gemmatimonadales bacterium
GGGTTAAAAGCCCCAAAAAAGGCCGTCCGGACTGAGTGTCCGACGGCCCAGCTTACGTCAAAAATGAAGGGGAGGCACCGCGCGTTGCATGTCATAAGGTCATGCTTGGGAACGGTTTTGTCAATAACTCACCTCAGCACCACCCCCGCCGCTCGCAACTCGTGATCGAGCAGCCAGCGTTTCTTGGCGAGACCTCCGCCGTAGCCGACCAGGCCGCCGTCCTTGCCCACGACTCGGTGGCAGGGAATCAGGATGGCAAGGTGGTTGGCGGCGACCAGCCACCCGATCTGGCGGGGGTGCAGCCGGGTGGCCCGGGCTATATCGTCATAGGAACGGGTCTCGCCGAGGGGAATCTTGCGCAGAGTCTTGAAGACGGTAGTCTGGGCCGGGGAGAGGTCAAACCAGCGTTTCAGGTGATTGGGATAGGGGAAGGGCTTGGGCGACCCCGTGAAGTATTCGTCGAGCCAGGCGGTGGCGACGCGGCAGGTTCCCTGCGCGATGTGCAGCTCGGGGACGGCGGCCCGAAGTCGGACCGCCCACTTGATGGTCACCGCCCGGCTGGGGAATTCGATGACGAGCGGGCCGGCTTCACACTCCACAACCGTCAGCGCGCCGATGGGCGAGCTGTACGAGGTCCATTCCACTCGCATGCCGGTCTCCGAAGAACTGCGGAATCTTCGGCTGTAATTTAGCCGTACCACGGTCTCCCTGCACGATGTACATTCTTCGCCATCCCTGGCAGAGCGATTTGAACTCGTTTTCTCGAGGCTACGATGGTGCACCCCCTGGCGATCCTCGCCGCACTCCAGCAACAGCCCACCTCGCTTCCGGCTCCGGCGCTCGCCAAGGTCACGATCGAGCCGGCCGAAGTGGCGGTACAGGTCGGCGACACGGTGCGCCTCGCGGTCAACGCCGTGGACTCCTCCGGCCGGCCCGTGCGAGACCTCTCGATCCGCTGGTTTCAGTCCGGTGGCCACTTCGAGGGTCGAGTCGATTCCACCGGTCTCGTGACCGCAGGATCGACCGGCACCCTGAACGTGAGCGCGCTGGTCAGCTCCCGCCCCGGCGGCGCGCCGGCTACAGGGTTTGCCCGTGTGACCGTGCTTCCCCAGCCGGCAACGAAACTGGTGCTCGACCGGGAGGTCTCGAAGCTCTACGCGGGCCAGTCCCTCGTGCTGGGCGTCGCGCCCTACGCCGCCAATAACGACCGCCGTTACGACCAGGTGCTTTGGACCTCGGACACGCCGGCAGTGGTAGCGGTGAGCCCCGGTGGGCGGATAAGCGCCGGGCGTCCCGGTCGGGCCACGATCACGGTTCGAGCCGGCCGAGCCGCCAAGTCGTTCACCGTGGTCGTCGCCCCCAATCCGGTTGCGTCGCTCGTCATCCAGCCGGCTACCGCCAGCGCTCGAGCCGGGGACGTGGTGCGCTTCGGCTTCCAGGGGCGGACCCGCGACGGCCGGCCGGTGACCGACGCAGCGCCGGAGTGGGGGCTCAGCCCGGGGAACGCGCAAATAGACCCGGACGGGCGCTTCGTGGCGGACGTGCCGGGCAGCTATCGAGTCACGGCCAGCTTCGCGGGGAAAACGGCCGAGGCCGTCGTCGAGATCCGTGACCGGGACGTCCGGCGGCCGACCACGCTCGTGGGGCGGCTTCCCATCGAACACCGCGCTGCCGAATTCTGGCTCCATCCCGACGGCCGGCATGGTTATCTGACCACCATTGCCGACCGGATGTATGCCATCGATGTGAGCAACCCGGCGCTGCCCAGGATTACCGACTCGGTGGTGGTGGACGCGCGCACGATCAACGACGTGATGACCACCGAGGACGGTAAGTACGGAGTGCTTACCCGGGAGAACGCCTCCACCCGAAAGAACGGGATCGTCATCCTCTCGTTCGAGGATCCGGCGCATCCCAAGGCGATCGCGGAGTTCACCGAGACTGTCACGGGCGGCGTGCACAGCACCTTCGTCTACCGGGGCTATGTCTATCTCACCGACGACGCGACCGGCTCGCTCCGGGTGATCGACATCCGCGATCCGTACAAGCCGCGGCAGGTGGCGCGTTGGCAAACCCGGCCCGATGAAGCCGGCAATTATGTCCACGACGTCGATGTGAAAGACGGGCTCGCGTATCTGAGCTACTGGAATCAGGGCTTGGTCATTCTCGATGTCGGCAACGGCGTCAAGGGAGGCAGCCCGGAGAACCCGCAGCTGGTTTCCCAGTATAAGTACGACCTGAACTCACTGTATCGCGATGTCGAGGCTGTCGGCGGTCCCGGATTCATCCGGGGCACGCATACGGCCTGGCGAGAAGGGAACTACGTCTTCGTCGGGGACGAAGTCTTCTCCGCCAAGCCACGCCGCACCGAAGGCAGCGGGGTGATCGGCCTCGGCCGGGCCTATGGCCGGCTGCACGTGATCGATGTCAGCGATATCGCCAGCCCGAAGGAGGTGGCCTACTACGAGCCCAAGGACGGTGGGAGCCACAACGTGTGGGTGGCGGGGGATACGCTCTACATGGGTGACTATCAGGGCGGCCTCAGGGTGCTCGACGTCTCCGGCGAGCTCAGAGGCGACCTGCAGCGCCAGGGCCGGGAAATCGCCCACGTGGTGACCGGGGATGGCGATGGTACCGTTCCCAATGCTCCCAACGCCTGGGGCGCCATTTACCGGAACGGACTGATCTACGTATCCGACATCAACTCGGGCCTCTGGATCGTCCGGGTAGAGCCGAAGTCGGAGCTGGTTCCGTGAAAGGCGGGGAAGCGCTGCCCCGCTTCCCAGCCTATATTCTTCTCATGGCCACTCCTCAAACAGTCGTTGTCCGCACCTTCACCGATCGTGCGGAGGGGCTCTCTCACTTCATGCTCCGGGCCGGCGAGGCACCCAGGCTTCTGGCGTTCGATGACGCGCTGGGGTGCCCGGTCGAGACCGCGCTGGCGGCGCTGGAGTGGACCGGAGCCGTGGGAATCCTGCAGGATGACGACCTGTTGCACGCGGCTCGCCTGACCAGCGAAACCGCGGCAGCCGTCATCGAGCGGAAAGGGCAAGACGCCCGGCGCTACGTCTACCTGGGCCCGCGCCTCGATGCTCCGCCCATGGACGTGTTCGAAGGAGCCATCCTCTTCGACGAGCCGGGAGTGAAGGCGGTGGAATTTTCCCAGCGAGCGCATGGACTGGCGCATTTTCTCCGGGCCACTTCAGGAGCTGGAGCCCTGCTCGCACTCCTCGGGCGACGCGCTCCCGAAGTTCGCCACCTGCGTCGCTGGCTCGGCTCCATCATTCAGGAGCTCGATCTTCCGAGGCCGCTGGTTGCCGGGTGGTTTGCCGCAAGCTCGGCCGGTTGTCTCTTCTCTTCTCCTGAGGGCGAGCCGACGTACCGCTACATCGAAGTAGGGACCGAATCATGAGCCGTTGGTATCTCATCCTGACCGGTATGCTGTTCGCGCAAAGCCTCGTGGCCCAGGGCACGGTGGTGCGTCCTGAGCCCGTGCTGGACTCCGGACGCGTGACGCTCCGGGACGCGCTGCTTCAGTTCCGCGATTCACTGAGCTCCATCGATGCTGCCGCCTCCCGGCTCCAGCGGGACTATCGCCAGGCGTCCCCGGCTTCCCTGACCTCCCGCGCCCGGGTTATGCGTGATGCCTGTGCCAGCTCGGTGCGCAGCCTTCCAGCAGCCCGAAAGGCGGTGCTCGCGGCCGCCGCATCCGACGAACCGCGGCTGCGGCGCCGGGGCGAGATGGTGGGCGCGCTGAATCAGCTCCAGAAGGCCCTGGCCCGATGCCACTCAGACTTCACCACCATGAGCCGGGCTGGTGAGGAAGAAAGGGTCAGGGGGTATGGGAACGATCGAGCCGTGCGGGTTCGGGCCGCCCTGCGCCAGTATGAGCGGGTGCTGGGGACATTCTTCAACGCCATGAATATCAAAGTCAGCCCCTTGGGCTCCCAAGCCGGACCACTGGCGGGGTAGCTCGACCCATCCGAATGTGGATATACATGTCCACATTGTGTTGATGGAGACGGTAGGGCCGGTCCCAGAAGTGAGTTAGGTTTCCACATCTCTTCCACACTTCAAATGCTGTAAGCTGAAGAAACATAGGCACTTGCGCGATTCGCGCGGGTGCCTATCTTGGTGTCACGCACCTCATCGGACGTACTGAGACTCCGTGTCACAGCGGCGGCCGACTGGTGGGTTCGAGCGGTATATCGGGGGAGAGGGCCGACTCAGGTTCTTGTAGATCCTGGTGATCACTCCGGCTTGAACAGGTGAAGCCAGTCGCGTGCTTCATCCACCCCGATTTAGCGCCTCGGGATGCAGTGCGAAAGGTCGATCCGCGACTCGATCTGACTCGCAGCGCTCGCATAGACGAACCAGGTGGGATGGCCATCCGGCCTGGGGATGGAAGCCAAGGCTTCATCGCGCCCTCCCGATCGGCGAATCAGCCAACCGGCGGCAGGTGAAAGAAGAACGGCGGCAGAGATGCTCCGACCTTGGGTTGTCCATGTGGGGAACGGCCGCCTAGCCACGACTGGGCGGCCGTTCCGTTTTTGGGCTATTGGCTGCGCCGAACCCAGAAGAGTCCCGTGAACCAACGCTGAGACTGGTCCACCCATGAAGCCGCTTCGCATTCTGGTGCTGGATCGAAATCCCGAGCGGCGCGAGGAGCTTGTGGCGCTGCTTCAGGGCGCCGAACATCGGGTGCCTCCCGTATCCGATGAGGCCCATGCCGCCGAGTTACTCGGCGGGACCAGCATCGACTTCGTAATGGTCGACCTGGGAATGCCCGGTCTCGATTTGCCCGCGCTCCAAAGGATTCTCTTCGCGCCGGTCTCCGGTGAGCCTGAATCGCTCGAGGCGGTGGAGCGGCGGCACCTGGAGCTGGTGCTGCAACATGCCGCTGGCAACAAGCGCAAGGCCGCGCTCCTGCTGGGCATCGCCCGATCCACACTCTTGCACAAGGTGAGAAAGTACGGTCTGGCCCTCGCGCTTCTCGCTTGCCCCGCGCTCACTGGGACTGTGGGTTTGAGCGCTCAAGGGCGTCCCGTTCCCAGTGCGCGGGTCGACTCGGGGACGCTCAGCTTTGACGGCCGTGCGACCGTGGGTGACTTCGTTGGTATCAGCAAAGTGGTGTCGGGGCAGATAACCGCCTCTCCGGACATCCGCACGCTGCGAGGCTGGGTGGAGGCGCCGGTACGGACCCTCACGACCGGAAACGGGAAACGAGACAAGGACCTGAACAAGTCGATGGAGTCGAGCGAGTATCCAACCATTCGCTTCGAGCTGAGCGGGATGACCCCGAAGGGAGGAACAGCGGATAGCGTGGCTGCCGTGCTGCATGGCGCCCTGATTATCCATGGGGTGACCCGGAAAGTGGATCTGCCAGGAACGATCCAATTTCAGGGATCAAAGGCCCGGGTTCGCTCTGACTTTCCGCTCAAGCTGAAGGACTATCACATCGGCGGCCTCAGCAAGATGCTCGGCGTTCTGAAGATGTACGATGACATCGATGTGCACGTCGATCTGCTGTTCGGGCTCGACCCAGGCAACTGAGACCGGAGGCGGACCGGGAGCGGTGGCCCGTGCCGCGACGTCCGACCCGGTCGTCCGCTCGAAGGGGCCGTCGCCCTGCGCTCGTACGACCACTAGGGGGTTACTCGAACTCTCCCTAGGCGAGAGATGATCACCGTCCGGGTGGCGCTGCCGCGGGTAAGCCGGAGAGTGGCGTTGGAGAGACCCAGAGAGAACCCCTCGGGCGAGAAGGTGAATTGACGCGCGGGGCCCGCCAGGGAAACCCGCTGCGCGGCGGGTCCAGCTTCAGACCAGAGGGGTACGGTCACCCCGCGCCGGCGAATGGTCAACACAAGGGGGTCTACTGAGAGCACGGAAACCAGCCCCTGGGTTGTTGCCATCAATCGGGCACGCTGGTGCGCGGCTGCGATGTGGCTAGCGGCGGCGGCGACCTCGATGCGATCCACGGCGGCCGAGAAACGGGGTATTGCGACGCCGAGGAGGATGCTCGCGAGTGCAAGAACCAGCAGTAACTCGGGAAGGGTGAACGCCCGTCTCATGATGCGAGAATAGGAAGATTTCTCCCGTGACTGGCACCCTTTTTGTTAGGTAAGGAGCGGCAAGGCGCGAGCCTGAACGGCTGCGGGAAGGTGCAGAAGAGGCACCCTTGTGTGGGGTCAGTCCAGAGGCCATACTAGCTGAATCCCCGGGTGTCGATCCATTAGCCAAAGGACGTGCATTTGTATACGCCGCAACTCTTGTTCGGTGAGGTCGGGATATCGACTAACATCCTCACCCACGAACCGTTCCTCGAGCGTGCCCGGCTCCATCGCGAGCAGGAGCGCGAAGGGCCGGCGCGGCTTGCGCTCGGTGCGTATGTGGTTGCGCGGCTGGTGGACAAGCTGCTGACGCTGGAGGACGGCGACGCCGAGCAGCTCGAAGGTTTCACCTGGCAGCTCGAAGCAGTGCGGCGGCACGTGAACGAGCTCCCCAACGATACTCCCGAGACGGCTCACCTCTCGGGCGTTGTTATGGCGGTCCCCGCCCGTGGCAAACCCACGTCCGGCCTCTGGATGAGCCTCACGGCTTATGCCTACTTCCTGGAGCACGAAGGCCGTCTCGAGGAAGCGCTGGAATTGTTGACCCTGGCGGCCCGCTCTCAGGGGACCAACACGCCGATGGCGGATTTCGCCGCCTATGCCTTGTTCGCTGGTCGTCTGAACCGGCTGCTCGCCCGCTGGGAAACGGCAACCACGTGCTACAGTGCCGCGACTGACGCGGCGGCGGGAGTGGACCCAATTTGTGTACTTCGGGCACGCCTGGGGCTGGGTGCCGTCCATCGCGACCGGGGCAACTATCCGGCGGCCCGTGCCACCGCCGAGAGCGTTGTCCGGGAAGCGACCGAGCTACAGCTCACCGATGCTCAGGCGATGGCTTACGCCGACCTGGGCGTGGTCTACAATCTGCAGGGTCTGAAGCTCGAGGCCCTTGAGTCGTACTACCAGTCGTTCAGACTGTCACGCGACCCTCAGCAGCGTATGCGTACCCTGGGCGATGTGGGTATCGGGCTCCATGAGATTGGAGCCTCTGATGCCGCGCGGGTCGCATTCCAGATAGTGGTCGATTCAAGCGCCAGCATGCTGGTGCGTGCCAACGCGCTTCTCGAGCTCATGGACCTGGAGGCGGCAGAGGGTAATCGGGTGGCGTTCGAGCGCTGCCGGGCAGCGGCCGATGCGCACCGCAGCCGGATGTCGCCGAGCATGTCGGTTGACTATCACTACAAACTTGGAATCGGGCTGGGTCGGTTCGAGCAGGTGGGGCGGGCACGCGACGCGCTGACCGCGGGCCTGACCTTGGCAGAGAGCCACGGCCTCAACGCATGGTACTTCAAGATCGAGCAGGCGCTCGGGGAACTCACCAACCGCCCCGAGCACCAGCCTGTCGATAATCGCGCGTCACCACTCAGTGAGGCGCCTGCGGTACGTCAAATGGAAGTAGAGCTGCGGGAGTACGCCGCATCCGCGGCCGTCTAACTTTGCTGAGCCGCGTGACGTACTTCCGGCCGTGAACCTGTATTGCTCAGCTAGTTGCCGGAGCCCTGGCCCTCGAAGGACGGCTGAACCTGCTCGGACGGACCAGTTGCGTCGGTCCGGGTACAGGCCGTGCTGAGCGAGGCCGAAGCGAGCAGAGCCAGCACGAGACCATAGGTCGTTAAGCGAGACATGGGGGTCCTTTCGGATGCGGTGATGCCCAGGGGTGGGTACGCCGCAAATGTTGACCTCCCGCGTTCGCGTTTATAGGGCCCATTTGCGACAAATAGGGGCCGATTTGCGACATTTGCTGCTCGCCGCAGTCCCTGCCGAACGTCTGTTACGGCTCCGCATGCTCGACCCCGACCGGTATCAGTGGGTTTCGGGAACCGGCTGGCCGGAGGCTGTGGATACCATCCGGGGCAAACCGGTCGAGATGGCCGTGGTGGATCCCTTGCTCGGTGGCACTGCCCGCGCCCACGGCATCGAGCGCATCCGGCTGCTGTTCCCCTCTTTACCTCTCCTGATTTACACCGAACTCGCTCCTGCCACCGCTTCGGTTCTGCTCCAGCTGGGGCGGGCCGGGATCCGGCGGGTCGTCTTTCATCGCTTCGAGGATGCCCCCGCCTCGCTCCGGACCGCCCTCCAGGCCGAGCTGGACCAGAGCGCGTCGCAGCAGGTCATGCAGGCCCTGGGAGGGGCACTGCAGGAGCTGCCTGGGGAGTTGCTGGGGGCCCTGGAGAGCATGCTCCACGCCGGGGAGGACGCTCCTACGGTCACCGCCCTGGCCGAAAGGGCACAGTTGACCCGCCGTACCTGTGAGCGTTGGTTTACCAAGGTGGGTCTTCCCTCGCCCCGGATGGTGATGGTGCTGACCCGGCTACTTTATGCCCACCGGCTGCTGCTCGACCCGGGCTACACCGTCGAGGACGTGGCGCTGAAGCTGGGCTACAGCAAGCCAAAAACATTACAGATGCACCTGCGTTCGGTCTTCGGGCTTACAGCCGGCGAACTCCGCGTGTCTCTCTCGACAGAAGAGGCCTTGATGATCGTCACGGAGCGCTACCTGTCACCTCTGACCCAGGTCGCATCGTGAGCGCCCGTATCCTCGTGGTCGACGATGAGCCATCGCTGCGCCGAACCCTCGAGCGCGCGCTCACCAGCTTCGATTACCAGGTGGCTGCGGTGGCCGATCCGCACTCGGCGTATCTTATGCTGGATGAGTCCAGGTTCGATCTGGTGCTACTCGATCTCCGGCTGCCCCAGATGGCGGGAGACACGTTCTTCCTCGCCATCGCGCGGCGCTGGCCCCGACTGATGGGCCGGGTCATACTCATCAGTGGCGATCCACCGTCGGAGCACGCCGACTGGCCTGCCGAGCTCAAGGCATGTCCTATCCTGCTCAAACCGTTTACCCTCGATAGTCTGGTACAGCTGGTGGGGACGGTGTTAGCTCGAGCCGAGACGCAGTCGGACCTTCGTGAGGGGAACGGACACGGATGAGCATCGACTCTCCCTCGGACCCGCTCACTACCCTGCGAGAGTACTCAGCCCTCGCGCCTTGGGGGCTCCGGGATCTGGCCGCACTGGCCGGTGGGATTCTGGACGCCTCCGGCGTAGTCCCGGTCAACGCGGCGGCACGGGCGAGACCGAGCGATCGCACTATCCGCTTCTACGTGGCTCGGGGCCTGGTGAGTCCGCCCGATGGGCGCGGCACCGCCGCGGTGTATTCCTACCGTCACCTGCTTCAGGTGCTCGCCATCAAGCTGCGCCAGATGGAAGGCGCCACGCTGGAGTCCATGGTAAAAGAGTTCGCCACCTTGACCGGCGATCTCATCGAGCGGCGAGCGGCGAGCGCCCTGGGCCCGGGGCTTCCGCCTCCCAGCCAGCTGCCACTGCTCCGTACGCCGGGCACGGGCCGCGGGAGGGTGGGCCGGGCGGTGTTGGCTTGGCTGGCTCCGGTCGAAGGCAGGTCCGCGGCGAGCTCGACCTGCCGGCGCATCGCGGTGGCGCCAGGGGTGGAAGTCTTGATCGACGAGCAGCACCCGGCGTTGCGGCTGAACGGAGACAGCGCGATCATTGCGGAAACGTTGCGGCAAGCGCTGATGTCGGTGGTCGGGTTGGAACCGGCGGCCGTCCCGGAACATGCAGCGCCCAATGATGGAGCGTGGAAGCAGTAAAGTCATATCGCCCCTCGCAGGCCCAGTCCCTAACCTGCAGCCCTACAACAAGGATCCGACATGGTCACGATTGTCCTGCTGGCCGTCATCGTGGGGATCGTCTTGTGGATGGTCGGTGCCTACAATGGACTCATCTCACTCAAGAACCAGGTCGTCAATGGCTGGAAGCAGATCGACGTGCAGCTCAAGCGCCGGCATGATCTGATTCCCAACCTGGTGAACACGGTCAAGGGTGCGATGGACTTCGAACGGTCGACGCTGGAGGCGGTGATCTCGGCCCGGAATCGCGCCATCGGAGCCACCGGCGTACAGCAGACCGCCAAGGCCGAGGGCGAGCTGACCCAGGCATTGGGGCGTTTGTTCGCCCTTACCGAGGCCTACCCTGATCTGAAGGCGACCAACAACGTGGCGCAACTGCAGGAGGAGCTCACCAGCACCGAGAACAAGATCGGCTTTGCCCGGCAGCTCTACAACGACGTGGCAACCCAGTACAACACCAGGCAGATGCAATTCCCCAACAATCTCGTCGCCGGTCTGGCCAAGGCCTCCCCCGCGGAACTCTGGGAAATCGAGGATGCGTCGGAGCGGGCCGTTCCCGTGGTCGATTTGTCGGCGACCAAATCCGGCGCGTGAGCGACGACGCCAACCTCTTTGCTCAGCAGCAGTCCAACCGCCGGCGCTCCACCTGGCTGACTTGCGGGTTCATCCTGTTCTTCGCCTGGGTGGGGTTCGGCGGTGATCTCGCTTTCTGGCTGCTGACCGCCGCCGCCGCGCCCGGCTCCTACCGTCACGTCGTTCCTTTCATCGGGATCCTCAGCATTCTCTCCGCGGCCGCGATCTGCTGGTATTCGTGGCGGCACGGGGCCGAACGGGTATTGTGGGCCACCGGTGCCTGGGAGCTGATCGAGGCTGCCACGCCGGAGCAGAAGCAACTGATGAACGTGGTGGAGGAGATGGCCATCGCCTCGGGACTGCCCAAGCCGAGAGTGTGGATCGTCCCGGACGCCGATCCCAATGCGTTCGCCACCGGCCGTGACGCTGCCACCGCGAGCGTGGCCGTGACCGAAGGGCTCCTGGCGACCCTTTCGCGGGACGAGCTTCAGGCGGTGATCGCTCACGAAATGGCGCACGTGCGGAATCTCGATATCCGGCTCATGACGCTCATGGCCGGGATGATCGGGGCGATCGCACTTATGTCCGACGGCATGGGGCGCATGCTGGGCCGAGGCAGCCGGGTGGGGCGTGGGTGGGGTGGGGGCAGAGGTGGAAAGGGCGGAAAGGGAAACCCGCTCGGCATCGTCATCCTGGTGCTCTGGCTGCTGACGCTCGTGGTAGCACCGGTGATTTCCCGGATCCTCGCGATGGCGGTGAGCCGGAAGCGCGAGTATCTGGCCGATGCCACTGGAGCCCAGTTGACCCGAAACCCCATGGCCCTGGCTTCCGCGCTCGAAAAGCTGGAAGGCGCTACCGGGGCCACCGCCTCCGTCTCCCAGGGGGCGGCGCACCTCTGCATCGTAGATCCATCGCCTGGGTTGATGTCATCCAAGGAGGGGTTCCTGGCCGACTTCGTCGCCTCGCACCCTCCGATCCGGCAGCGGATCGTCATATTGCGGGGAATGGGGTATCAGCAGGCTAAGCGGGCAACGGTGGAGGCCGCAGGCTAGAGCAGCAACCAGGCAGTCGACACTCCTCGCTTCCGGAACCATGTGCGGGTTTATTTTTGCGACTCTTCCCGTCCCTCCGGTGGTCCAGGGCGCCACGTTCAAAGGTGATTACCACACCGATCCCAGTAAACACCGGGAACTCCTGACAGGGTGTCCCAACCAACCATCCGGCGAGGTCTGGAGAGCCAACCGCAAAGCACGTACTGGTGGTGGGAGTGACGGAGACTGGGAGTTTGCCAACGTACGGGGGAAATCCCACTACATCATAGATCTCGACCAGAAGGTCTGGCGCTTGGATGTAAACACGCTTCCAGGAGCTCGCAAGAACAATCCAAATCGGTGGAAATTTCGAAGCACCACCAGCACCTGCTTGGACCGCGCGTAGGAAGCCAACCATCTTAGGAAGCCAACCATCTAAGGAGAGCAATCATGGCGGTGGAACATAACAAGAAGCTGGTTGGCCAGTCGATGTCGATTCTTGCGTGCTTGTTCAGTCTGGGCTGCGCCCCCGCCCTGAGCGCTCAGGGCACGAGCGGCTGCAGAACGGCTGATCAGGTGCGGTCGCCGGCACGTCTAACCTTTCTGAAAGAGCTTGTAAGCAGCTCCGACTCCGATCACGTGGGGACCCGGCAAGACCTCGGTATAGCACCGATGAGCGCGAATAAGGTGACACTTGTCACCCGCCAAGGGGATTGCCAGAATGCCGTAACTGCGCTTAACACAACACGCCAAGAACCGGGAAAGGTCCGGCAAGTATGGCTCTATGCACTTGGAACTGCGGGGTATGCCGTCGATGATCCCGGGCTAGATGTAGGATTCGCGGCTCGTGTGCTGTATTTCTTTCATCGAAGCTTCGCATACAAGAGCACTATCTCTGGGTTCTGATGACGGCGCTGGGTGGGGGAGGGAAGGTGTCTCTGGGAGTTGACGCCTTCCATCAGATCCGGCGGTCCAGGCGCGCCGTCCGCGCAGCGGATCATCAAATTGCGAGGCATGTCGTACCAGCAGGCTAAGCGGGAGACAGCCGGCGCACTATCTCCGCAGTAAAGGTTCCCGGGTCGAACGGCAATGGAACAACGTGGTCCGCTCCTGCGGCTGTTGCCGCCGTTCCATCGCCGGCCACCAGCGCCACCAGCAGATACTCACGTTCCTTTTGGGTGACAAATCCGCCCAGCGGGTGCGCCCCGGGCGTGCTGGCGCCGCCGGCGATTACCACGACCGTCACCCCAATCCGTGCAGCAGACGCCTGGAGGTCGGCTGCGCTCTGACAGCGTTCGACCTGAAAGCCGGCCCCGCGAAGCAGGAGCGAGACGATCCGGACCAGGTCCTCGTCGGGCAGGTGTAAGAGAGCGGTGCCGCGCTGCAGCACCGATACCTCGTGGTCCTTCCGCTCCAGATCCACCATGCGAACTCCCCGCAGGTAGTCCTTACTCCGGATCTCGCGGAGCTTACCGATGCGTTGCACGATGTCGCGGATGCGGCGCAGCGCCTGCCGGATATCCTCCAGGCCCTGCTTCAGCGTCTCGGGGCCAGCGCCGGGATCGTTCAGCAACAACTCCACGTCGGCAAAGGCCGCCATGAGCGGGTTATTGATCTCGTGGTGGAGCGTCACGGTCATCTCACCAACAGCCGCCAGGCGCTCCGCTCGAACCAGATCCTGTTCCGCTTCGGCCAGGGCTTTGCGCAGCTCCCGTCCCCGGCGTACCCGCTCCAGGATCTGAGGCAACAGCTCGGTCAGGGCCGAGTCCTTGGCCAGGTAGTCGTCGGCACCCCGGCGCAGCGCGGACGCCACCAGCGACTCGTTGCCATGGCCAGTGACCAGTATGACAGCCGGCGGCGCAGGCCGGGTACGGATGGCATCGAGGACATCGAGGCCGCTGGTGTCCGGGAGCTGCTGATCGAGGAGCACAATATCAATGCCCTCGAGCGACGCCAGGGCTTCCCGCCCGGTTGAGACCTGCGGCGCCGGCTCGTAACCATTCGACTGCAGGATGTGCTGCACCAGCCGGCCCAGGTCGGGGTCGTCGTCCACCAGCAGCACCCGGGGAAGACCGAGCTCAGCCATGAGCCGGTGCCGCGTCCGGGCGGAACCCTACGCGAGCGAACTTTTCCCAGCCGGTCTTGCCGGGCCAGGCTTCCCACAGTCCTCGGACCCGCCAGTAGAGAGTGAGCTGACGGTAGCCGAAGTTCTCCAGAACAGCATAGACCAGCAGGATCAGCACCTCGCGCCGCCGACTGAAGGGCAGCAGATGGCGCTGCAAGCGGTCGGCGAGGCCATAGCGGAAGCGCCACGCGCCGACCAGCACCGCCAGGATATTCACCAGCATCCCATACCCCAGCGAGGCCAGCAGGAAGGCCCACAGATAGGGATAGTTGACCAGAGGGTAATCCAGCACCTGTTCCATGATCAGGAGAAACAGCAGGCAGAGATACCCCGCGACTTCCACCAGCGGCCCGTAGTACTCGAACAGCCAGAAGGCGGGCAGGGCGAACCAGCCGATCCGGCCGTACTTGCTGCGCCACATCATGGCCCGATGATACCGTAACGACTCGCGGAGGCCCCGATACCAGCGGCCACGCTGCTTTCGCAGTGACGCGAACGATTCGGGGACCTCGGTCCATGCCACCGGATGGGGCAGGAACACGATGCGACGGTTGGAGAGCTTGTCGAGCACGAAGCGGTGCAGCCGGACGATGATCTCCATGTCCTCGCACACGGTTCCGACCCGGCTGCCGACGTATTCCTCGGTGATCCGGTGCCTCAGAAACGGCGTGAGATATCCGCCCGCCCGTATCACGGTCTCCTTTTCGAAGATCGCAAAGACCCCGCTCAGGATCAGGATGGATTCCATCCGGTCGAGACCGGTGCGGGCCGTGGTGAACGAACGAAGGTACTCCACCATCTGGAACCGCGGTAACGACTGGTCCGGCAGCCCCACCCGCACCACCCTGCTGTTGCGGATGGTGCAACCATTGGCGATCGCAACCTGGCCTCCCACCGCCACCACCCGCGAATCCTCCTGAATCACCCGCATCAGCTCCTTGAGTGCCCGCTGATCGAGGATCGAGTCGGCATCGAGCGACACAAAGTAGGGCGCCGTGGCGGCATTGATGCCGGCGTTCAGCGCGTCAGCCTTGCCTCCGTTTTCCTTGTCGATGACGATCAGGCGCATGACGCGTGACGGCAGGGGGACGGTGGCCTCGTACATGGCCCGAACCCTGCCGGTGCCGATGGCGGGCCGATAGGGCACCTCGGTCCGGCGGAGCCGGAAGGCACGCTTGAGGCGGTCGAGTGTGCCGTCGGACGAGCCGTCGTTCACCACCATCACTTCGAACCTCGGGTAGTCGCATTGGATGAGGCTGGTGACGCTGTCTACGATGGTCACCTCCTCATTGTAGGCCGGGACGATCATGCTGAGGGGCTTGGTTAGGTCTCCGTCATCGATGAGATCGAGATCCTCCACGAAGTGGCCTGCTACCCGGCGGCGCACCTGGCGGGCCGACAACCCGATCAGCCACAGGGTGTACGTATTGTAGAGCAGGAAGTACAACAGAAATACCGGTTGCACCACCAGCGCGAGCACGATAAGGCCCCGGGTGAGCGTGTCGATCACGGCGAAGCTCCCGGCCGGCTCACTATCGAAACCTCCAGAGCTCCGCCCACCCGGTGACGGATGGAAGGCACCGGATCGGTCCGCGCCACCTCGCGGGCAACGTCATCTTGCAGCAGTGCCAGCGCGAGGGCGGCGGCGAGCCGCCGCTCCTCCGAAGCAGCGGTGCGAGCGGCGTGCCGAAGGCTGGGGAGATCGGCGCCTTCCTGAACTGCCTGTGCCGCAACCTCGGCGTCCAGCCCCGGGGGGAACGGAAGGGCAATTCCCTGGACCAGGCGGGCCACGTAGGCCGCCGCCCGCACGGTCATGTCGGGATCGGCTGCCAGGTGATCGAGTGTGGTCAGGCCCGGCTTTCTGAGCGGGGCCGCCCGGCCCAGTACGAGGGCAACCTCCCGCCGGACACCGGCATCGGGGTCCTGGAGCATGGTCTCGAGAAGATCGTACCGCTCGGTGGCCAACGCCGCTCCTGCGGACCCGCGCCGTACCGAAATCTCCGGATCTAGGGTAAGGGCCTCGAGCGACGCGGGGTCGGCTATATCGGGACGGTGACGCCAAAGATCGACGACGGCCGCACGCACCTCGGGCGAGCTACTGCGCGCGAAAGGTGGCAGCAGGGCCGGCAGCTCCGGATGGACGATATGGCGGGCGATCCGGATGACCAGTACGACCCGCTCGCTCTCGGGTGGCAGTCCCAGCGCGACCTGCGCGAACAGCGGAAAGTGTTCCACGGCCAGGCCGGCGGCGGCGGCAAGCACGGCAGGATCGTCTTCGGCTCGAAGCAGCTGGATCAGCCTGGCCAGCGCTCGGGCCGGGGCCACTCTGCTGAAGAGTGCCACCGCGGTCCGCCGTACCAGCACACTGGGATCTCCGAGACACCGGGCCCCGACGTTGAGCAGCTCTTCGGGATCGAGGAGATCGGCGGCCGCGGTCAAGGCGGCGGTGCGCACCTCAGGGGTTGGATCTTCGCGCACCATCCGCAGCAGAGCGCCGCGGCTCTGCTCACCCTGATAGCCCCGAAGGCTGCTGATCAGGCGGACCCGCTCTCCCGCATCGAGCATGCTCCTCGTGCCCCGGGCCAGCGATGCCTGGGCCTCCTCGTCGTCCAGCGTACCCAGGGCGCGAAGCTCCAGGTGTCTGCCCGGCGACAGCCGGCGGCGGAGCAGCCGGAAGCGGGAATCGCGTTTCAACCGCTCCCGCAGCAGCCCCCGCACAGCGGTCTGGTCCGGCATCTCTACTACCCGGGCCACGATGCTCTGATGGTCGAACACCCCGGCTGCAAGCGCTGCTGCGGCTCGCACATTGGCCGGTTCGGCCCGCCGGCACGCCGCATTGAGTGCCTTCTCTGCCTCCGGAACCCGCAGCAATCCCATAGCGAGCGCGGCCCGCTCCCGCACTAGAGGGGAAGGATCCTGTTCGAGCAGCGCGATCAGGTGCTGCCCGTACTGCTGCCCCTCGACCCTGTCGCAGGCGTCGATCGCGCTCGCACGAACGACGTCGGCCGGATCCTGAAGGCCGACGCTCACTGCAGCCGCCGCGAGCTCCCCCTCCCGGCCGGACCGGCCAGCCCGTTCCACCGCTTCGATGGCAGCTGCCCTGACAGCAGGTATGTGGTCACAGAGAAGCCGCTGGAGCACCTGAACGGCTCCGGCTGAGCGAGCTCGGCGCAGCGTGCGAACCAGGGCCAGCTTGTTTTCCACGTCGGGAGAGTCGACCAGCGGGTCGATGAGGCCCGCCAGTGCCCCGAGGTCCAGCCGGCTGACCGCAACCGCGATCGCTTCGCTTACGCCTACTGACGGATCGGGGAAAGCCCGGAGCAGCACCGGTACCACCGATCGGTCGCCCAACCCGCCCAGTGCGCGCGCCGCCTGAAGCCGTATGCTCGCTTCGCCGTCGCCCAGCGCATCGATCAGACTCGGCACCAGCGAGGTGAGTCGCATCGCGACGGCCGACAGGACCGCGGCCTCCCGCACCATCGGGCTCGGATCGTTCAGCAGGCGGCGGATATCGGATTGGGCAGCCACCGCGCCGATAGTTCCAAGTGCCCGGGCGGCGGCGGCGCGCACCGTTGGATCCGGATCGGTGGTTTGGGTCCGGAGCAACCCTATGATCTCAGGACCGCCGAGGTCCCCCACGAGCCCGACTGCGGCGGCGCGGACCCGCTTATCCGGATCGGAGAGACCGCCGATGCCCGCGGGCAGCGCCTCCTGAAGGCCCAGCGAACGCAGCGTCCTGAATGCCAGCGCCCGGAGCGGCGCCTCGCTATCACCGGAGGCGATCTGGAGGAGCTCGTCGACCATGTCCCTGCGCTGTGCGCGTTGGGCAGCGGTAACCATCGCTTCGCGCACCTGGGGTGAGGGATGCTGGGCCAGCTCGGCCAAAACCTCACGCGTGCCGGAGGTAGCAAACTTCACCAGGGTGTCGGACGCCTGGGGGACTCGCTCGCCGTTTTCGATCATGCGGACCAGGTTGTCGGGCACCCCAAGCCGCTCGAGTGCCACCGCCGCCCGGACCCGGATCTCCGAATCAGGGTCCTCCAGAGCCACGAGAAGCGGGCCCTCCGCCACCGACCCGATCTGCTCCAGCGCCTCGACACTGCGCATGCGAACCCACCAGGCGGGATCGCCCAGGGCGCGCACCAGACGGTCGATGACCTCGGGGCCGCCGAACTGGCCCAACGCGGAGGCGATGCGTGCTCTGACGAATGGCGCCGGATCGGTGAGCAGATGTTCCAGGAGGTAGCCGACCGCGCGCCGGTCGCCGAGCCGGCCGAGGGCCGTTGCCGCCTTGCCCCGCACCTCGTCCTCCGGGTCGCCCAGCGATCGCACCAGTGACGGAAAGGCGCGTTGGGCGCGCACCTCGCCCAGCACATTAGCCGCCCAGGCCCGAGCGGGCTGTCGGCTGGAGTCATTGAGGACGGCGATCAGCGGATCAACGACCAGATCGCCGTGGCGGGTGAGGATGTCGGCGATGCGGGGAGCCAGCCAGACCTCGGCCGTGGCCAGCGCGCGGATGAGCGGCTGGACGGCGCCCGGGTCGGCAATCCGGGCGAGGGCACGGAGGGAGACCTCGCGGACATCCGAATCCTCGGTCCGGGTTTCCTCGACGGTTTCCAGCAGCGCAGGAACCGCTTTGGCGCCGCCGACCCGGCCCAGCAGCTCGGCGGCAAAGGCCCGATCGCGCCACTTCCGCGCTGAGCGGAGCTGGTCGACGTACTTGTCCACCAGCCCGAGCTGATCGTAGGCCTCGAGCAGCCAGGTGGGACGTCCAATCGCGCTGCGGGCCTGCTCCTCCAGCACCGCTTCCAGGGCGTCGAGATCGCGGAGGGTGCTCATCTGGTGGATCGCCGGCCCGAGGAGCGCCTGCTCCCGGGATGCCAGATCGGTGACCAGATCCCCGTACAGTCCTTTTCGTGCGGCTAATCGGCGCTCAACGCGATCCAGATACCAGGTGTCAACTAGCCAGGCGAGAACCGTCAGCAGTCCCACGGCCAGCATGGCACCGGCAGCGATGAGAATGAGGTTCAACGCCGTCATGAGGCACCCGCAAGGCGAATCGGGTTCGGAGGTTGGTTCGGCG
>JBKJZM010000324.1:0-8654 GCA_046715295.1 Gemmatimonadales bacterium
ATCACGGATGTCTCGAAGTTCGGGGTTCGGCGGAGTCACGACTCGTCGGCGAGAAACATAGACGTTGGCCGGGGAATTTGGCACCACAATGCGCGCGAGCGGTTCCTCGATCGGTGCGCAGCCGCACTATGCTCGAGAGCGGATCACCCTGCCTCGTTGCGCTGGCGGCTTGAATGGATACTTACCTCTCGCTTCGGGTTCACCTCGTATGGGCCACCAAGGATCGCCGGCCATGGCTCGATCCGGAGTGGCGCTCCCGCCTGTTCGCCTGCGCGGCCACGATCATCACCCGGAAGGGCGGCAGGCTTCTCTGCGCCGGCAGCGCGAGAGACCACTTGCACCTGTACGTCGAGATCTCGGCCACCATCACGATCGCGGAGCTCGTGAGTGCCATCAAGTCCAACACGGCCAAATGGATTCATCACAGCGTTCCCCACCGCCGTGGTTTCAAGTGGCAGCACGGTTACGGGGCATTCACGATCGGAGCGTCCGATGACGCATCACTGCGTGACTATATCAGAAATCAGGAGCGCCGTCGCGGCGAGAACCCGTTGGCCGAGGAGTACCAGAGCCTGATGGATCGCCATGGAATCGAGTACGCGCTCACCCAGACAGCGGTGACGACGAATTAGCCCTACGGGCGGCATGACGATAGTGTTGGAAATGGGAAGGCCGCCTCGTCGGCGGCCCTCATATAGGCATATCAGGTGGCGTGCACGGCCCAGGGTGGCCGGCGTTAGCTACCGCCGAGACTTAGCGGATCAGCTGGCGCCGCAGCCTGGTCAGCCGCCGCCGCACCGACCCGTCGAGCACCCGGTCTCCCACCCGGATGATTGTTCCCCCCAGGATCTCCGGTTCGACCAGATATGTGGCTATCACCTCTTTGTCGAGCTGCCGGCTCAGGCTCTCTTCGATGAGCGCCTTCAGCTTGTCGTCCGGCTTTCGCGCCAGCGTCACCGACGCGCGAACCCGACTGAGCTTCTGGTCCAGCAGCGCCTGATACTCGTGCGCGATCTCCCGCAGAATCTGCTGCCGACCCCGCTTCACCACGGCCTGAAGCCAAAGCACGAATTCCCGCGGGGCCTGCTTCAGCGCCGCACCGAGGAACCGCGCCTTCTCGGCCTTCGGCACCCGGGGCGACATGAGCACCGCCTTGACCTTGGGAATGGTCTCGACCGCCGCGGCCACCGCGTCAATCAGATCGGCATAGCGGTCCGACTGGCCGGCGTGCTCGGCCAGCTCGAACAGGGCCTCGGCGTAGTTGCGGGCAACGGTCTCGGTTCTCAATTCCGCACATCCAGCCTGGAGAGATACTCCTGCACCAGCTTGCGGTCCGTCTCGGAGGTGAGCCGCTCGCCGATCAGCTTGGAGGCAGCTGCCAGGGATAATTCCACCGCCTCGCGCCGAAGCTCGGCGATGGCGCGGTCGCGTTCCGCCTCGATGTCCCGCCGAGCCCGCTCCAGCAGCTGCTGCTGCTCCTGAAGCGTCTTCTCCATGGCCAAGGCCCGCTCCTTCTCCGCCGTGGTGCGCGCCTCCACCAGCAGGGCGTGCGCCTGCGTCCTCGCGTCGGCGACCAGCTTCTTGTGCTCGGCCAGCAGCGCCTCCGATTCGGACCGGTTACGCTCCGCCGAATCGAGCTGGTCCTGCAGCGCGCGCTCCCGCGCCTCGACCGCTCCGAGCAGCGCGGGATAGGCGAACCGCTTCAGGATCAGCAGCAGCACGAGAAAGACCACAACGGTCCAGAACATCAGGCCGAACTCGACCGTGAGCGGGCCGCTGGCGGCGTGCTGCTCCTGGATGGTTGCAACGGTGGTCAGGGTCATGCGCCCATCTCCGGGGAGTCAGGAGCTAGGAGCTTGGAGCCAGGAGCTAACGGCTCCCAGCTCCAAGCTCGAGTTAAAACGTGATTTTGCTCTGAATCAGGAATCCGATGACCGCCACGAACAGCGCCACGCCTTCGATCAGCGCGGCGGCAATGATCATCGCGGTCTGGATCTTGGCGGTGGCCTCGGGCTGACGCGCGATGCCTTCAGTAGCCGAGCCGCCGATACGGCCGATGCCGACACCGGCGCCAAGCACCGCAAGGCCGGCGGCGAGGCCGGCACCAATGAGACCGAGTCCCTTACCGCTGGCGGCTGACGCAGCGGCCGTCTCCTGAAGGAAAGCGAGCATGTACAGCATGTCTGACTCCATAGCGTGAGCGGGAGACCGATTGTCAGCTGCGCTCGCCATGCGTGGGCCGCATCTCCCGAAACGGCCTTGCCCTGGCAACCCGCCGGCGTTCCCCAGCAAGGGAACAGCGGGCATCGTCCGCCATCCGGCGGACTACTTCTTCGATCGGGCGCGAACGCTCGCCGACCGAGTACCTGGATTTCGATCCCGCTGCCCCGCCCTAGTGCTCCGCCCTCATCAGGCCGATGAACACCGCCACGAGCAGCGTGAACACGAACGCCTGCAGAAATGCGACGAACACCTCCAGCACCATCACGCCCGTGGCCAGCAGGGAAGCGCCGATGCCGACCAGGTAACTCTGGAACAGAAATGTCAGGCCCAGCAGCGCCAGGACCAGCACGTGCCCCGAGGTCATGTTGGCGAAGAGTCGAACCGCCAGCGCGAAGGGCTTGGCCAGCTTGCCGATGAGCTCTATCGGCGTCATCACCACCAGGAGCAGCACTTTCAGCACCGCTCCACCCACTCCACCCGGGAGACCGGGGGGAAGGTAGAAGATCGTCTTCATGTAGCCCTTGAACCCCAACGTCCGCATCCCCGTCACCTCGATCACGATAAATGCCATGACGGCGAGCGCCGCCGTCACCGAGATATTACTGGTGGCGGTTGCGCCCCACGGGAGCAGCCCGAGGAGGTTCATGGCCAGCACGAAGAAGAAGACCGTCAGCAGATAGGGGGCGTACCCCTCGCCGTGGTGGCCCACATTGGGAAGGACCACTTCCTGGCGGACCCAGAGGACCATGGCCTCCATGGCGCCGGCGAAACCCTTGGGCGGCTGCCCTCGGCCCTGGGCCCGCGCGTTTGCCCGGGCGCTGAACACGAGCACCAGGGTCACGAGTGCGGCCGCGAGCAGCATGTATACCAGGTGTTTGGTCGGCGACAAGTCGAGGTAGCGTGGCTGGCCGTGAGAATAAGTTCCGAGGGGGACCTTCCAGTTATCGGGGAGATGGATCTTCCCGAACGGCGTCTCCAGCTCATGCGAGTTCGCGATATGGTGGGCGATATCGATCTGATTCCTGCTGGCCTCGTGTTGGCTCGACGGAGTCACGGCGTCGTGCGCGACCTCCGACGTCGACTTCTGCGCGAGCGCCGGGGTACCGAGCACCCCGCCCGCTACCGCGGCCAATGCCAGCCTCATCGCCATTGAACGGGAGCAACGAATCATCGTGCCTTGGTCGCGGAATTTTTGCCCAGAACCGTCGCCACTTCCACACCCAGGAGTACCAGCATGGTGGCGACGAGCGCCGCCAGGGTCGCCACCAGCTCCCAGCGAAGCTCCGGAACCAGGATCAGTGCTGCAACGGCCACCAGCGCCAGACGGATGACCATCCCGAGTACCCACACGAGCTGGAACCGCTCAGTCCCGACACTGCGCACCGTCCACCAGCCGAGTGGCGCCTGCACCAGCAGGGCGACTCCGATACCCCAAGCCACCTCGCGCCGAATGGCCGGAGACACCGCCCAGACCGCCACCAATCCCATCCCCCCCACCACCAGAAGCCCGCTGAGGTACCGGCCGGCCGCGGTCATGGCTTGTCATCTTCCTTCCGGCTCAGCGATCGAATGAGCCAGTACATCGTGCCACCAAACCCGAGGAACGCCGCCAGGACGGTCAGCAGTCCGCCGGTATCGAACTTCCGATCGGCCCATTGCCCGATCCAGACGAAGACGAGCAGGCTCACAGCCAGCTGGACACCTAGGCCGGCGTACCGCATGGGCACCTTTCCGTCAGGACAGGCTTGACGGCGCTAAACTAGCCGCTTGTGAAATTTTGCGCAAGCGATTCTGGCAGGTGCCTGCGCGCCGGAATCACCCCGATTCCGGGGACGGGCAGGGATAGGTACCCGAGCGAGCGTGAAACCGCTTGGCTGGCGCTGGCGTCCGCTTCCAGAGACGGGTAATCTCAACGTCACGACCTTCACGAGAGATCATGACCGCTACTCACGCCGCGCCGCACGACGACGTCCAACAGCTCGAGCACCTGGTCGGCGCCGTCACCCGGCTCCGCACCCAGGTAGCCCAACGCATCGTCGGCCAGGCCGAGACCGTGGATGGGATTCTCACGGCGGTGCTGGCCGGCGGCCACGCGCTACTGATCGGCGTGCCTGGCCTGGCCAAGACCCTCATGGTTCAGACCGTGGCCGAGGCGCTCAACCTCACGTTCAATCGGGTCCAGTTCACCCCCGATCTGATGCCGAGTGACATCACCGGCACCGACATCATCGAGGAAGACCTCACCACCGGGCACCGGGCCTTTCGCTTCGTGAAGGGCCCCATCTTCGCCAACGTAGTGCTCGCGGACGAGATCAACCGCACCCCGCCGAAGACCCAGGCCGCCCTGCTGCAGGCCATGCAGGAGCACCAGGTGACCGCCGGCGGTACCACCTACCACCTGCCCGATCCCTTCTTCGTGCTGGCCACCCAGAATCCTATCGAGCAGGAAGGCACCTATCCCCTGCCCGAGGCGCAGCTCGACCGCTTCATGCTGGAGCTGCGGGTGAACTACCCCAGCCGTGCCGAGGAGGAGGCGATCGTGGAGCAGACGACGGGCACCGCCCGAGCCGCCCTCCATCCGGTGCTGGACGCGCAGTCGGTACTCGCGATGCAGTCGCTGGTCCGCCGGATCCCTGTGTCCCGAGGCCTGATCCGAGCCGCGGTGAGTCTGGCCCGCATGACTCGCCCGGGTGACAGCGAGGCGCCGGCCTTTGTGAAGGAGTTCGTGGAGTGGGGGGCCGGACCCCGCGCGTCGCAGTACCTGGTTCTCGGCGCCAAGGCGCGGGCCGCCATCGCCGGCCGTCCCATGGCGGATCTCGACGATGTGCGAGCCGTGGCCCCGTCGGTCCTCCGGCACCGGCTGGTCACCAACTTCGCGGCCGAAGCAGCCGATCGGACCAGTGAGGACCTGGTGCGAGAGCTGGTCGGAGGAAGGGCCTGGTTGGGGGGATGACCGATACACCGGTTGCGGTGATCACCAAACCCGAGCCTGCAAGAGCCGCGGCGGTCAACCACAGGCCGCTTTTTCTTGTCCTCGCCTTCGGGTTCGTATTGGGGTTTCGGCTCCTGCTCAATGTCTGGGTTCCCGATCAGCACAGTAATTTCGACTTCCTCTACCACGCAGCTGCCCGCCTGATCCGGGGTGAGAATCCCTACCTGATCGCGACGCAGTGGTTTCCCTATCCGCTGCCAGCAGTACTCCTTGCGGTCCCATTCACGGCGATTCCCCTGGGACCAGCGCGCCCGGTCTTCGATATCCTGGTTGGCTGGGCTTTCGTCTATGCACTCTGGAGATACCGGGGCCCGTACGCACTTCTCGCGGTAGTGTCAGGCGCCTACCTCTTCGCAATGGCGAATGGCCAGACCACGCCGCTCATGGTGGCAGCAAGTCTTGTCCCGGCGCTCGGCTTTCTCCTTGCCGTAAGGCCCAATACCTCGGCCTCCCTCTGGATTGCCCGGCCCTCGCGGATGGCCCTCCTGGGGGTGAGCGTCTTCCTGATCCTCAGTCTGGTAGTTCGGCCATCGTGGCCTTGGGATTGGTGGCTGGCATTGCCGCTGGACAACACCCCGTTGATGCCGCCGGTCATGCGTCCCTTTGGTCTCCTCTTGTTGCTCGCGGCGCTCCGATGGCGGACACCGGAAGGACGGCTCATCCTCGCGATCGCCTTTCTACCCCAGAGCACGCTGCCGTACGAGCTGGTCCCGCTGGCGCTCATCCCCGCCAATCGCCTCGAGATGGGGATCTATGTGGCCGGGAGCTGGATTGCCGTGGCGGTGGCAGGCGGGTTGCATCTCAGCGGTAGCATTCCCGAGTGGACGGCGACCGGCTGGCTGGTGACGCTCGGCGCCGTCTACCTTCCTATGCTGGGTCTGGTGCTCCGCCGGCAGAATAGCAGGAGTGCACCTCGGATCGAGAAGGATCGACGAAGGCCACATCGCCTTGCCGACCACGAGCTGAAGGTCGACGTCACTCCAGACCGCGGCGCTGGAGTGACCGTAAAGGTGACCCACCTTCCCACGCAGCTGTCTGTCTCTGAATCAGGTGAGACGCGCAAACTCGCGGAGCGAAAGGCCCAGGACAAGTTGGCCGGGATCATCGCCGGGATGCGCCGGCGTCCGGAGAAAGGCATGCCGGGCACCAATAGCCCTTAGCCTGCTTTCCCTCGGTGTTGCTGCTCATGCGACCCGGGCGTCCCCGAATCACAGTCGATCCTCTCTACTACGACCACGCCACTGACATTTACTTACGTCAGCGTGGGACCCCGCCACACCTGTGGGGTGACCGAGAACCACGTGGCCTACTGCTGGGGGTTCAATTTTTCCGGCCAACTCGGTGATGGCACGAGAACGAATCGCCTGAGGCCGGTCGCGGTGCTAGGCAAGCTTGCCTTCCGCGCGGTGAGCGCGGGGGTAAACCACTCCTGCGGCATGACCACGGATTACAAGGCTTACTGCTGGGGGGAGAATGCGAGTGGCAAGCTTGGGGACGGCACTATTACCAACCGCTTGATGCCCGTCCGGGTGGCTGGGCAGCACTCGTTTCGCCAGCTCAGCGCGGCCTGGTCGCATACCTGTGGTGTGACAGTAGGGCACCACGCCTTCTGCTGGGGAGACAACTTTTTCGGCCAGCGTGGCAATGGCAAGACTGACGGCCGCCCTACCCCGGGACCGGTCGCGGGCGGGCTCCTATTCCTTCAAATCAGTGCGAAGCACGACCACACCTGCGGCGTGACCACAGACAACCGGGCCTATTGCTGGGGGATAAATGACAATGCCGCGCTGGGCGACGGCACAAGAACGGATCGCCTGATTCCTGTCCCGGTAGCAGGTGGGCACTTATTCCGCCAGACAAGCGCGGGCACCACCTACACCTGTGGTGTAACAACGGAGTACCGGGCGTATTGCTGGGGGTGGAACTTTGTCGGGCAGCTAGGTGACGGTGACGAGACGGGCTCTACGCGGGTCACACCGGTCCCAGTGACCGGTGGACTCCGTTTCCGTCAGATAAGCACGGCCGACCACCACACATGCGGCGTGACCACGGGTAGCCGGGTGTACTGCTGGGGATACGACGACACCGGTGCGCTCGGCGCTGGCGCGAGTTCTGTCTGGAATTTCAAGCCCGTTGCGGTCTTTGGCGGCCTCTACTGGAAGGAACTCGGTGCCGGCTTCGACCATACATGCGGCAGGACTTCGGCCGGCAAGGCGTACTGTTGGGGCGATAACCAACTCGGCGCAGTCGGTGACGGCACGACAACCATGCGCTTCCAGCCTCGGGCAGTCGTCGGCCCCATGTGAATTCAAACAGGGCGAGTTGGACGAATCTCCGCCCTAAGGATGGCCATATGACGCGATGGACCCGCCTCACCCTCTGTTTAGGAGGCGCACTGCTCGTCGGGATTTCCTGTCGCGACGACAACAACGTGGGCCCCACCGATCCGGGCGCCGCTGACGCAGAACCGACGCTCGCCGCAGCAGCAGCGGCATTGTACTTCCGGCAGATAAGCGCGGGCGAGTCTCATACTTGCGGCGTGACCACGAGCGACCGTGCTTACTGTTGGGGCTACAATGGTGCTGACGCGGGCTCCGGACAGCTCGGCGACGGCACTACCACCTACCGCACCCGGCCGGTCGCCGTGCTCGGCGGGCTCAGTTTTCGTCAGGTGAGCGCGAGCGGGGAACATACGTGCGGGGTGACGATTGACAATCAGGCATACTGCTGGGGACTCAACGGCGAAGGCCAACTCGGCGACGGAACGAACACCAACCGCCTGAGACCAACCCGAGTCGTCGGCGGATTCCAGTTCCGTGAAGTGGAAGTGGGCATGCGGCACACGTGCGGTGTGACCACGGGTAACCGCGCCTACTGCTGGGGCTGGAACTACTTCGCCCAGCTCGGCGACGGCACGACGAGCCGGCGTTTCAGACCCACCGCCGTGGCAGGTGGACTTCAATTCCGTCAGGTGAGCTCGGGCTGGACCCACAGCTGCGGAGTGACCACGGCGAACCAGGCCTACTGCTGGGGCAGCAACCGTACCGGCGCGATTGGTGACGGCTCAGACGTCCGTACACGTTTCCGCCCCAGCTTGGTCGCCGGCGGGCACCTCTTCGTCCAGGTGAGCGCAGGCGGCGAATATGCGAGTGGCCACACCTGCGCCGTGACTACCAGCAATCGGGCGCTCTGCTGGGGAGACGGAAGAGGAGGGCAGATCGGCGACGGAAAGACCTATCTACGCTTTACCCCGCGGGCGGTGGCCGGCGGGCTCAGCTTCAAGCAAGTGGGCGTGGGTCAGGACCACAGCTGCGGTCTGACCACTGCCAACCGAGCCTATTGCTGGGGGGTCAATTACTACGGCAACCTCGGCGACGGAACGACGACCCACCGATTGACACCGACAGCGGTCAGCGGCGGGCTCGACTTCAACCAACTG